>NZ_JBJURL010000063.1:0-25604 GCF_046097905.1 Pseudarthrobacter sp. NKDBFgelt
GCGAACACTTTGGTGGTGTCCATCAGCCAGTCGGGGGAGACCATGGACACCCTGATGGCTGTCCGCTACGCCCGGGAGCAGGGCGCGAAGACCATCTCCATCTGCAACACCAACGGCTCTACCATCCCGCGTGAATCCGACGCCGTGCTCTACACCCACGCGGGCCCGGAGATCGCGGTGGCCTCCACCAAAGCGTTCCTGGCGCAGATCACCGCCGCGTACCTGCTGGGCCTGTATTTGGCACAGCTGCGCGGAAACATCTTCTCGGGCCAGATCAAGGACGTCCTCGCGGACCTGAACAAGATCCCGGCGAAGATCCAGAAAATCCTGGACAACGCCGGACCCTTGCGGGAACTGGCCCGCAGCATGGCGAATGAGAAGTCGGTGCTGTTCCTGGGCCGCCACGTCGGTTTCCCGGTGGCGCTCGAGGGCGCGCTGAAGCTGAAGGAAATCGCCTACATCCACGCCGAGGGTTTCGCCGCTGGCGAGCTCAAGCACGGCCCGATCGCCCTGATCGATGACGGCCAGCCGGTGTTCGTGGTGGTCCCGTCCCCGCGCGGCCGCGATTCGCTGCACGCCAAGGTGGTCTCCAACATCCAGGAAGTCCGCGCCCGCGGCGCCCGGACCCTGGTCATCGCCGAGGAAGGCGACGAAGCCGTGAAGGCCTACGCCGAGTACGTCTTCTACGTTCCCGAAACCCCCACGCTGCTCATGCCCCTGCTGACCACCGTCCCGCTGCAGATCTTCGCCGCGGAATTGGCCCAGGCCAAGGGCTACGACGTGGACCAGCCCCGCAACCTCGCCAAGAGCGTCACCGTCGAGTAACGGCCTGATCCGGTACTGATTCAGGAAGCCCTGGGCCCGGCGCCCAGGGCTTCCTTCGTCTCCGCCGGCTGCCACGCGCGTGCTGCGCACAGCAGGCCGGGGCCGTCGACGTAGAGTAGTGCCATGATTGTTGGCATTGGCGTAGACGTTGTAGACATCGAGCGGTTCGGCCGCCAGCTTGAACGCACCCCCGGCCTCCGGGACCGGCTGTTCGTTCCGGCTGAGCGCGAGCTGAACACCCGGTCACTGGCTGCACGCTTTGCCGCCAAGGAAGCTGTTGCCAAGGTCCTCGGTGCGCCCGCCGGCATGAACTGGCAGGACTGCTGGATCGGCCTTGACCAGAACGGACCCACCGTCCAGGTCAAGGGCACCGTGCTGGCTGTGGCCGAGGCCAAGGGCGTCAAGCGCTGGCACCTCTCCATGAGCCACGACGGCGGGATCGCCACCGCCACCGTCTTGGCCGAAGGCTGAACCTGCTCCGGCACCCACGGGAACTGACGCCGTGATCAGCGCCTACACCGGAACCCAGGTCCGGCAGGCTGAGGAGCCGCTCCTCGCCTCCGGACTGGGGGACGTCCTCATGCAGCGCGCAGCCCACGGCCTGGCCAACGCCGTCATCAGGGAACGCCGTTCCCGCGGCCTGGGCATCTACGGCGCCAGCGTTTCCGTCCTCACCGGCAAGGGCAACAACGGCGGCGACGGCCTGTACGCCGCTTCCTTTCTGGCGGCACGCGGCATGCGTACGACGGCGGTGCTCACCGGAGACACTGCCCACCCGCAGGCGCTGGCTGCTTTTGAGCGCGCCGGCGGCCGGGTGCACCGTCTTGACGGGACGGCACCTGCCGCACTCGCCGCAGAAGCGGCGCGGGCCGACGTCGTCATCGATGCTGTGCTGGGCACAGGCGCCAACGGCGGGCTGCGGGGGAGTGCTGCAGACCTGGTTTCCGCCGTCGCCGTGTTGATGGCAAACGGCAACGGACAGACCTTCGTGGTGGCCTGCGACCTGCCCAGCGGTGTTGACGCTGATACCGGCGACGTTTTCCAGCCAGTGCTGCCGGCGGACCTGACCGTCACCTTCGGCGGTGCCAAGAGCGGCCTGCTCGCGGACCCCGGCGCCGATTACGCCGGCCGGGTGCTGGTGGTGCCCATCGGTATCGAGGAGCACCTGCCGCAGCCTTCGCTCCGCCGGCTCGACGAGGCGGACCTGGCCCGGCTGCTGCCGCACCCTGCCCGGCGTGCGCACAAGTACTCCCGCGGCGTCCTGGGCGTGGTCGCCGGCTCCGTGGACTATCCCGGTGCCGCTGTCCTGGCCTGCCGGGGCGCCCTGGCAGCGGGCGTGGGGATGGTCCGGTACCTTGGCCCGCCACAAGTCGCGGACCTTGTGAGGCAGGCGTGCCCTGAGGTGGTCTGCAGTACCGGCTCTGTAGCGGACAACCGCGTGCAGGCCTGGCTGGTGGGCTCCGGCATGGGCCCGGAGCACCACGAGCAGCTCCAGCGGGCCCGCGACGCCGTCGGATCCGGGCTGCCCGTTGTGGCAGACGCCGGCGCCCTTCCCGCTCTTCCCGAAACCCTCGGCCCGCATATTGTCCTCACCCCCCACGCCGGAGAGCTGGCCTCGCTGCTGCAACGCCTGGGCGGATCGGAGGACCGGGACGCGGTGGAAGCCGGAACCCTGGCCGCGGTGCGCCGTGCCTCGGAACTGACCGGTGCCACCGTGCTCCTCAAGGGCGCCACCACCCTGGTCGCCGCACCCTCCGGTGACGTGTTCAGCCAGGCAGACGGGACCCCCTGGCTGGCGACTGCCGGCAGCGGGGACGTCCTGGCCGGGGTCATCGGTGCGCTGCTCGCCCAGGCGGGGAACGACGTCGGCCGCTTCAGCAAGGAGGGCGTGGAACCGGACGTGCGATGGGCCGCCATTGCCGCGCTGGGAGCCGCGCTGCACGGTTTGGCGGGACGTGCGGCGTCGGAGGTTCTCAGTGGCGGCCCGATCGCTGCTGGCAGAATTGCAGACTCCATACCGTATACCTGGGGTAAAGTAAGCACGCTTAGTAACGATGGGTTGGGAAACGTAACAGTCACACCCAGCAGTTACGGTAGGCATTAGTTCGCACCGGCAATGGGGGGCATTTTGCTTCCCGCTGCTGAATCACAAAGGAGCATTATGGAAGTCTGGCCTGGAACTGCCTACCCGCTGGGAGCCACGTACAACGGAACCGGCACTAACTTCGCCCTGTTCAGCGAACAGGCGGAACGGGTGGAGCTTTGCCTCCTGGACGACGACCTGGCCGAGACCCGGATCGAGCTGACCGAAGTGGACGGCTACGTCTGGCATTGCTACCTGCCGCACATCCAGCCTGGCCAGAAGTACGGTTACCGGGTCTACGGGCCGTACGATCCCGCGAACGGGAGCCGCTTTAATCCGAACAAGCTACTGATGGACCCCTACGCCAAGGCTGTCCAAGGACAAATCGACTGGGACCCGGCGCTGTTCTCCTATGAATTTGGCGATCCCGATTCCCGCAACGATGCCGATTCGGCGCCGCACACCATGCACGGCGTGGTCATCAACCCGTTCTTCGAATGGGACGGCGACCGCCAGCTGCGGATTCCCTACCACGAGTCGGTCATCTACGAAGCACACGTCAAGGGCCTGACCGAGCTGCACCCGGAGATTCCCGAAGAGCAGCGCGGCACATACGCCGGTGTAGCCCACCCAGCCGTCATCGACCACCTCAAGAAGCTTGGTGTCACGGCCATTGAGCTCATGCCGGTGCACCAGTTCGTCAACGATGGCACCCTGGTGGAGAAGGGCCTCAGCAACTACTGGGGCTACAACACCATTGGCTTCTTCGCGCCGCAGAACACCTACAGCTCCACGGGGGACGTGGGGCACCAGGTGCAGGAATTCAAGGCCATGGTGCGCGACCTCCACCGCGCAGGCATCGAGGTGATCCTGGACGTCGTCTACAACCACACCGCCGAAGGCAACCACCTGGGCCCCACGCTGTCCTTCAAGGGGATCGACAACCAGGCCTACTACCGCCTGGTGGATAACGACCTCAAGCACTACATGGACTACACCGGCACCGGCAACTCGCTCAATGTTCGCCATCCCCACTCCCTGCAACTGCTCATGGACTCCCTCCGCTACTGGGTCACCGAGATGCACGTGGATGGCTTCCGTTTCGATCTCGCCTCCACCCTGGCCCGTGAGTTCTACGATGTGGACAAGCTCTCCACCTTCTTCGAACTCATCCAGCAGGACCCGGTTGTTTCCCAGGTCAAGCTGATCGCAGAGCCGTGGGATGTCGGCCCCGGCGGTTACCAGGTGGGCAATTTTCCGCCGCAGTGGACGGAATGGAACGGCAAGTACCGTGACACCGTCCGCGACTTCTGGCGCGGCGAGCCCGCCACCCTGGGCGAATTCGCTTCACGCCTGACCGGCTCCGCTGACCTTTACGAGAGCTCCGCGCGCCGCCCCGTGGCCTCAATCAACTTCGTCACCGCCCACGACGGCTTCACCATGCGGGACCTGGTCTCCTACAACGAAAAGCACAACGAAGCCAACGGTGAAGGCAACAACGACGGCGAATCGCACAACCGGTCCTGGAACTGCGGCGAAGAAGGCGATACCGACGACGAGAAGGTGCTGACTCTCCGTGCCCGTCAGCAGCGGAACTTCATCGCCACCCTGCTGCTTTCCCAGGGCGTGCCGATGGTCCTGCACGGCGACGAGCTGGGACGCACCCAGCAGGGAAACAACAACACCTACTGCCAGGACTCCGAGCTCAGCTGGATTCACTGGGACGCCATGGACCAGCCCCTGGTGGAGTTCACCGCTTTCGTGAACAAGCTCCGCCGCGACCACCCCACGTTCCGGCGCAGCCGCTTCTTCGACGGCCGCCCCGTGCGCCGCGGTGAAGGCGAAAAGCTGCCGGATATCGTCTGGCTGAAGACCGACGGCACCGAGATGCTGCCGGAGGACTGGGGGAGCGGCTTCGGCCGCACCATCGGCGTCTTCTACAACGGCGACGGCATCCAGGAACAGGATTCACGCGGCCGGCGCATCACCGACGACAGCTTCATCATGGCTTTCAACGCGCACGACGACGCCGTGGACTTCTGCCTTCCCTCTGAGGAGTACTCGCAGTACTGGGAGGTCATGATTGACACGGCGGCCCAGGCCGACGCGTACGACCCACTCAAGGCGAAAACGACGCTGACGCTCGACGCCAAGTCCATGGTGGTACTGCGTGCCTACTCGGGCCCAGAAGCTGAGGTGGACACCTCCGCAGCCGCTTCGCTGGCCTCCATGGCAGAGCATGAGGAAGCCCAAGAGGAGATGGTGGAAGCCCAGACCAAGGCTGCGGAAGCAAGCGAGGAAAGGGCAACGAAGGCATGAGGACTCCGGCCTCCACCTACCGCCTGCAGATCCGCAGCAGCTTCACCCTGTTCGATGCCGCCGAAAAGGTCCCGTACCTCAAGGAGCTCGGTGTTGACTGGGTCTACCTCTCGCCCATCCTCACCGCGGAGCAGGGCTCGGACCACGGCTATGACGTGACCGACCCCTCCGCTGTGGACCCGGAGCGGGGCGGCCCCGAGGGCCTGCTGGCCCTGTCCAAGGCTGCCCGCGAGCACGGCATGGGTGTCCTGGTGGACATCGTGCCCAACCACGTGGGCGTCGCCACGCCCTCGCAGAACCCCTGGTGGTGGTCCCTGCTGAAGGAAGGGCAGGGCTCGCCCTACGCCGAAGCCTTCGACGTCGACTGGGACCTGGCAGGCGGGAAAATCCGGCTGCCCATGCTTGGCTCCGACGAGGACCTGGACAAGCTGGAAATCAAGGACGGCGAGCTCCGCTACTACGACCACCGGTTCCCGCTGGCTTCCGGAAGCTACTCTGAAGGCGACACCCCCCAGGAGGTGCACAGCCGCCAGCACTACGAGCTGATGGACTGGCGCCGGGCGGACGCGGAACTGAACTACCGGCGCTTCTTCGCTGTGACCACGCTGGCCGGGATCCGGGTTGAAACCCCCAGGGTGTTCGAAGAGGCACATGCCGAGGTTGGCCGATGGTTCAAGGAAGGCCTGGTGGACGGCCTGCGGGTGGACCACCCGGACGGCCTGGCCGACCCCGCCGGCTACCTGCGCTGGCTGAAGGACCTCAGCGGCGGAGCCTACGTCCTGGTGGAAAAGATCCTGGAGCCGGGCGAAACCCTGCCGCAGGACTTCGCCACCGAGGGAACCACCGGATACGACGCCCTCGCGGACGTGGACCGGGTGTTCGTGGACCCCGCAGGCCAGCAGGCGCTGGACGAGCTGGACGCGAAGCTCCGCGGCTCCAGCACCCCTGCGGACTACGCAGAGATGATCCGGGGCACCAAGCGCATGATCGCGGACGGCATCCTGCGGTCCGAGGTCCTGCGCCTGGCCCGCCTGGTTCCGGAGTCTTATGGGCTGCCGATGGAGCAGGCAGCAGATGCCATTGCCGAGATCATCGCTGCGTTCCCGGTCTACCGGACGTACCTGCCCACCGGCGCCGAGATCCTCAAGGAAGCGTGCGAATCAGCGGCGGCACACCGGCCCGACCTCGAGGTTGCCGTGGGCACCCTGCTGCCGCTGCTGCTTGACCCCGCCAATGCGATTTCCGTGCGGTTCCAGCAGACATCCGGCATGGTGATGGCCAAGGGCGTGGAAGACACCGCGTTCTACCGCTACACCCGGCTGGGCACCCTGACAGAGGTGGGCGCCGAACCGACGGAATTCTCTGTTTCGCCTGACGAGTTCCACCAGCGGATGGCCCGGCGCCAGCAGGAACTGCCCCTGTCCATGACCACCATGTCCACGCATGACACCAAACGCAGCGAGGACGCCCGGGCCCGGATCTCGGTCATCGCCGAGCTGCCGGAGGAGTGGGCGGACACCCTGGCCACACTCCGCGGGCTCGCCCCGATTCCGGACGGCCCCTACGAGAACCTGCTGTGGCAGGCTGTGGTGGGAGCGTGGCCCGCGAGCAGGGAACGGCTGCAGGGATACGCCGAGAAGGCTGCCCGGGAAGCCGGCAACTCCACCACCTGGACCAGCCCCGACGAGGACTTCGAATCCTCCGTCAAGGCCGCGGTGGACGCCGCGTTCGACGACGGCCGGGTCACCAAAGCGGTTGAGGACTTCGTGGCGCGGATCGATTCGTACGCCGCGTCCAACTCGGTGTCCGCCAAGCTGGTCCAGCTGACCATGCCCGGAGTGCCGGACGTCTACCAGGGCAGCGAGTTCTGGGAACGGTCCCTGACCGACCCCGACAACCGGCGGCCGGTGGACTTTGAGGTCCGCCGGCAGGAGCTTGCAAAGCTCGACGCCGGCACCCTGCCCGCCGCGGGCATGGAAACCAGCAAGCTCCTGGTCACCTCCCGCGCGCTCCGGCTCCGCCGCGACCGGCCCGAACTGTTCCAGGGCTACAGCCCCGTAACGGCCACAGGTCCTGCGGCGGATCACGTGCTCGCGTTCCACCGCGGAGGTGACGGCGCCCTGGGCGCCCTGACCCTTGCCACCCGGCTTCCCGCCGGACTGGCGGCAGGCGGCGGATGGCGGGACACCGCCGTCGAACTTCCCGTTGCGGTGCGCGACGAACTCACCGGCAACGGTTACGGACCCGGGTCCGTTCCGGTGGCCGACGTCCTGGGCACCTACCCCGTGGCTTTGCTCGTACCGGCGGATGGAGAAAAGGCATGACCCTCGTGAATGACGGCCCCGGGCGCTTCGACGTCTGGGCTCCGGAGGCCGCATCCGTGGTCCTGCTGGCCGGCGGCCGGCAGTACCCCATGGCCGCAAAGGACACGGCACCGGGCTCTAAGGGCTGGTGGACAGCCCCGGACGCCCCTGCTGACGGTGAGGTGGACTACGGCTACCTGCTGGACGGGGACACCCACCCTGTTCCCGATCCGCGCTCCCGCCGCCTGCCCGCCGGCGTCCATGAGCTCTCGAGGACGTTCGACTCCGCAGCCCATGCATGGCAGGACTCCGGGTGGAAAGGCAAGGACCTGAAGGGTTCGGTAATCTACGAACTCCACATCGGCACCTTCACCCCTGAGGGAACCCTGGACGCGGCGGTTGGGAAGCTCGGCTACCTTGCGGACCTGGGCATCGACTTCGTGGAGCTGCTCCCGGTCAATGGCTTCAACGGGACCCACAACTGGGGCTACGACGGCGTCCAGTGGTACGCGGTGCATGAAGGTTACGGCGGGCCTGCGGCCTACCAGCGCTTTGTGGACGCTGCCCACGCCGCCGGCCTGGGCGTCATCCAGGACGTGGTGTACAACCACCTCGGCCCCAGCGGGAACTACCTGTCCAAGTTCGGCCCCTACCTGAAGCAGGGGGATGCCAACACCTGGGGCGACTCGGTGAACCTGGACGGTCCCGGCTCCGACGTGGTGCGGGAATACATCCTGGACAACCTTGCCCTCTGGCTCCGGGACTACCACGTGGACGGCCTCCGCCTAGACGCCGTGCACGCGCTGAAGGACGAGCGCGCCGTGCACATCCTCGAGGAGTTCGGTGCCCTGGGCGATGCCGTCTCTGCGGAGACCGGGCTGCCGAAGACCCTGATCGCCGAATCGGACCTGAACAACCCGCGCCTGCTGTACCCGCGGGACGCCAACGGGTACGGGCTGGCCGGGCAGTGGAGCGACGACTTCCACCACGCGGTCCACGTCAGCGTCAGCGGCGAGACCACCGGATACTACGAGGACTTCCAGTCCCTGGCGGTCCTGGCGAAGGTCCTGAAGGACGGCTTCCTGCACGACGGCAGCTACTCCAGCTTCCGCGGACGGCACCACGGCCGGCCCATCAACGCTGCACTGGTGCACCCGGCGGCGCTGGTGGTCTGCAACCAGAACCACGACCAGATCGGCAACCGCGCCACGGGGGACAGGCTCTCGCAGTCGCTCTCCCACGGGCAGCTGGCCATGGCAGCCGTGCTCACGCTGACGTCCCCGTTCACGCCCATGCTGTTCATGGGCGAGGAGTTTGCGGCGAGCACCCCCTGGCAGTTCTTCACCTCCCACCCGGAACCCGAGCTGGGCAAGGCCACCGCGGAAGGCCGGATCAAGGAGTTCGAGCGCATGGGGTGGGATCCCGCCGTCGTGCCCGACCCCCAGGATCCCGAAACCTTCCGCCGGTCCAAGCTGAACTGGGACGAAGCCTCAGGCGGGGACCACGCCCGGCTCCTGGAGCTTTACCGCTCCCTCACGGCGCTGCGCCGCGAACACCCGGAGCTTGCCGGCCTCGGCTTCACCGAGACGGAGGTGACGTTCGACGACGACGCCGGCTGGCTGCGGTTCCGCCGCGGAAGCGTTGAGGTACTGCTGAACCTCTCAGACGCCAAGGTGCGGCTGGAGGACGTTTCCGGGACTGTCCTGCTGGCAACGGACGAGGGGACCGGCCTTGACGGAGAGGCCCTCGCCCTGGCGCCCTGGAGTGCGGCGATCGTCAAGTCCTGACGCTCCATTCGGGCAGTGTTGCGCCGCGGGCTGATGTCAGCCCGCGGCGTAACTTTCCCGCCCTGGCCTGTTGCCCGGGTCACAGCTGGCAGGATGGAACACATGACCTATTCCGCGGCGGAAGACCGCTACGAATCCATGCCCTACCGCCGCGTCGGCCGCAGCGGACTTAAGCTCCCCGCCATCTCGCTTGGCCTGTGGCACAACTTCGGTGATGACAAGCGCTTCGACGAACAGCGGGCCATCCTGCGCCGCGCGTTCGACCTCGGCGTCAACCACTTCGACCTCGCCAACAACTACGGCCCGCCGGACGGGTCCGCCGAAACGAACTTCGGCCGGCACCTCCAGGACGACTTCAAGCCCTACCGGGACGAACTCGTCATCTCCACCAAGGCCGGCTACAACATGTGGCCCGGCCCGTACGGCGAGTGGGGCTCCCGCAAATACCTCATCTCCAGCCTGGACCAGTCGCTGCAGCGCATGGGCCTGGACTACGTGGACATCTTCTACAGCCACCGGCCGGACCCGGAAACGCCAATGGAAGAAACCATGGGCGCCCTGGACTACGCCGTCCGTTCAGGCAAGGCACTGTACGCGGGTATCTCCTCCTACACCCCGGAGCAGACCCTTGAAGCCGCGCGGATCCTGAAGGACCTGGGGACGCCGCTGCTCATCCACCAGCCCAGCTACTCGATGCTCAACCGGTGGACCGAGAACGGTTCGCCCAACCTCTATGAAGCGCTGGACCAGGTGGGCGCAGGCTCCATCGCCTTCTCCCCGCTCGCCCAGGGCATGCTCACCGACCGGTACCTCAACGGCATCCCCGCAGATTCCCGGGCCGCCAAGGACCGATTCCTCTCCGAGAACGCCATCACCGAGGAGAAGCTGGACCGGATCCGGGGGCTCAACAGGATCGCCGAAGGACGCGGACAGTCCCTCGCCCAGATGGCCGTCGCCTGGATCCTGCGCGACCAGCCCAAGGGTTCGCCCGTCACCTCGGCCCTGGTGGGCGCCTCAAGTGTGCGCCAGTTGGAGGATACGCTGTCCGCCATCAACAACCTCGCGTTCACCGCCGACGAACTGAACGCCATCGACGAATTCGCGGTGGAGTCGGACATCAACCTGTGGAAGCAGCCGGCCTGATTCCGTTACGGTGATTCCGCAGAGTGGGACAAGGGAACAACCCCGGGTCCCACTCTGTTGGTTACTATGAAAAGGCGCCGTTTTGGCGCAGAGCCTGCCGCACCGCCGTCGTCCCCTCCCGGACGCGGCACCGGCGGGCTGACGTTTGTCCTCAAAGGAGTTCCGTGTCTTCACATCCGATTCGTGTTGCAATCGTCGGCGTAGGAAACTGTGCCGCTTCGCTGGTCCAGGGCGTCCACTACTACAAGGATGCAGACCCCAAGGCCACGATCCCGGGCCTGATGCACGTTGAGTTCGGCCAGTACCACGTGGGTGACGTTGAGTTCGTTGCCGCGTTTGACGTTGATGGCAAAAAGGTCGGCGTTGACCTTGCAGATGCCATCCTGGCGAGCGAAAACAACACCATCAAGATCGCCGACGTGCCGCCCACCGGCGTCACCGTCCAGCGCGGCCACACCCTCGACGGCCTCGGCAAGTACTACCTCGAGACCATCGAGCAGTCCACCGAAGAGCCCGTGGACGTTGTGCAGGCGCTCAAGGACGCCAAGGTTGACGTAATGGTCTGCTACCTGCCCGTTGGATCCCAGGCAGCAGCCGAGTTCTACGCCCAGGCAGCAATTGACGCCGGCGTGGGCTTCGTGAACGCCCTGCCCGTCTTCATCGCCGGCACCAAGGAGTGGGCTGACAAGTTCACCGCCGCCGGCGTCCCGATCGTGGGCGACGACATCAAGAGCCAGATCGGCGCCACCATCACGCACCGCGTCATGGCCAAGCTCTTCGAGGACCGCGGCGTCACCCTGGACCGCACGTACCAGCTGAACGTCGGCGGCAACATGGACTTCAAGAACATGCTGGAGCGCGACCGCCTGGAGTCCAAGAAGATCTCCAAGACCCAGGCCGTCACTTCCAACGTCGAGGCCGAACTGGCCGCCAAGGACGTCCACATCGGCCCGTCCGATTACGTCCAGTGGCTCGACGACCGCAAGTGGGCCTTCGTCCGCCTCGAGGGCCGCAACTTCGGCGACGCCCCCGTCTCGCTCGAGTACAAGCTGGAAGTCTGGGACTCCCCGAACTCCGCCGGCGTGATCATCGATGCCATCCGTGCCGCCAAGATCGGCCTGGACCGCGGCATCGGCGGCCCGCTGCTCTCCGCATCGAGCTACTTCATGAAGTCCCCGCCGGAGCAGTTCAACGACGACCTCGCCCGCGAAAAGGTGGAAGCCTTCATCCGCGGCGACCTCGAGCGTTAGGCCTTAAGTCCGGCTCCCCACCCCCTGGGACGCTCTCTCACATAACGTCGGTTTCCGGGCGATCCTCTCTCATTTGATGCGGGTTATCACGCGGCGCTCTCTCACTTCGGTGGGGGAGCGCCGCGCCTTTAACCGTGGTAGCGGCGCATGGCGTGGCTGGCCTGGGCGAGTGCCAGGAGTTTGAGGAGAAGCTGGCTGTGCATATGCATGCCGACGGCGGCAGTGAGGATGAGCCTGTCGGTGCTCTCCGGGGCGGTCGTTGCGGCAATGTCGAGTCCGGCCACGTCGTCCATCGCCTTGCTGTACGCCTCCAGCACTGTCTCAGATACAGGAATCTTGAGGCCCGCCATCAGCTCCAGGTGGGCAGTGAGGGCGTTCCGGGCGTCACTTGGGGAGTCCGGCCAACCGCGAAATCGTACGACGGCGTCAGTCGCCGCTGCCGCTTCCCCACCTATCGCCGTGGTGTAGTTTCCAAGATCCAGCACCACCCGCTGGACCGCAGCAAGGAGATCGAGGCGGGGCACGCCGTCGTCGGCCATTTTCACGAGGCCGCGGATCTGCCCGATGTTCAGGCCCACGACCTGCCGGAGCGCCTGGATCAATTCGAGCCGCTCGAGATGCCCGGCTGAATACTCGGCACGGGTTGCGTGAACGGCCTCACCCGGCGGCAGCAGGCCTTCGCGCAGGTAGTACTTGATGCTTGCGGGTGTGACTCCTGACCGCTGACTCAGTTCATTGAGTTGCATCCCGATCTCCTTACCTGCCCGTCTCTATGGATAGTGAATCCAGGCCCGGCTATCCTGATGTACACGCATGGATAGTGGCTTTATCCTAAGGCTATGGAGCCTTGGAATGTTCTACTTGCCAGCCACGTGGTTGCCGCCCTTTTTGTGCTGGCCATCGGGCCCTTGCAGATACTGCGCCGACGGCGAGACCGTATCCACCGCACCATGGGCTACTTCTGGGTGACTGCCATGTACTACGTCTGCTTCAGCAGTTTCTGGATTGTGTCCGACGGGCATTTCAGCTGGCTGCACGGGCTCTCGGCCTTCACTATCGTGACCGTTACCCTGGGCCTGGTCAGTGCCGTTCGCGGCACCATCGCCTCGCATAGGGGAAACATGATTGGCAGCTACATCGGCATCGCCGTGGCCTTCATCTTCGCAGCGACTGTGCCGGGCCGTGCCATTCCTGATCTGCTCGCCACCGACCCCTCCTCCGTGGCGTTCGTCTGCGGACTCGTGGTGCTGAGCACGGCGGTGATCTTCGTTTCAGTGAAGCGGGGAGGCCGCGTGGGCGGGACGTCGCGGACCGTTGTGACCGTAAAAGCGGCGTCCGCACAGGTCCCTGAATCGCGGGAAGTGCGAGAGGATCGCCGGAAAGCCCGCAGCAAGTGAGAGAGCGTCGACGGAAAGCCGACATCAGGTGAGAGAGCGTCCATAGAAAGCCGGCATCAGGTGAGAGAGCGTCGCAGGGGTCAGGCGAGGCCCACCGGGTTGCCGTCGCCGTCCACGTCCATGCGCATCGCGGCCGGGGCAGCGGGCAGCCCTGGCATGGTCATCACCGCTCCGGTCAGGGCCACAATGAAGCCGGCGCCGGTCTTGGGCAGGAGGTCGCGGACGTGGATGGTGAATCCCTTCGGGGCGCCCAGGCGTGAGGCGTCGTCCGTGAAGGAGTACTGGGTCTTGGCCATGCAGACAGGGAGGCCGCCCCAGCCGTTCCGCTCGATATCGGCCAGCCGCTTCAGGGCCGGCACGGAGAAGTCCACGCCGTCCGCGCCGTAGATTTCCTGGGCGATGGTCCGGATCTTGTCCTCCACCGGCAGCCCCAGCGCGTACAGGTGCCGGAAATTGTTTGGACCCGCCACCGTCTTGGCCACGAGGGCCGCAAGTTCATCCCCGCCGTCACCACCGCCGCCGCGTCCCCACACATCGGCGACGGCGGCCGGCACTCCCTCCGCCGCACACCACGCCAGCAGCCAGTCGAGTTCCTCCGCGGAATCGGAGGAGAACCTGTTGATGGCCACGACGGGCGGCACCCCGAACTTCTCCACGTTCCGGACGTGCCGGTGCAGGTTGGCCACGCCCGCCTCGAGGGCGGCGATGTTCGGTTCGGTGAGCTGATTCTTTGCCACTCCGCCCTGCATCTTGAGGGCCCGCACCGTTGCCACCACCACCACCGCCGAGGGTGCCAGGCCGCCGGTCCGCGCCTTGATGTCCATAAACTTTTCGGCACCGAGGTCGGCGCCGAACCCTGCCTCCGTCACAACAATGTCCGCCAGCCGCCGGGCCGTCTGGGTTGCAATCAGCGAATTGCAGCCGTGGGCGATGTTGGCGAACGGCCCGCCGTGGACCAGGGCCGGGGTGCCGGCGATGGTCTGCACCAGGTTGGGCTTGACGGCCTCCTTCAGCAGCAGCGTCAGCGCCCCCTGCACGCCGAGGTCCGCCACGGTCACCGGCGCCCGGTCAAAGGTGTAGCCGAACGTGATCCGGCCGAGCCGGGAGCGGAGGTCGGCCAGGTCCGTGGCCAGGCAGAAGACCGCCATGATCTCCGACGCCACGGTGATGTCGAAGCCGTCCTGGCGCGGTACGCCCTGGGTGGGCCCGCCCAAACCGATGACCACCTCCCGCAGGGCGCGGTCGTTCATGTCCAGCACCCGCTTGAACGTCAGGCGCCGGGGGTCGATGTTGAGCTGGTTGCCCTGGTAGATGTGGTTGTCCACCAGGGCCATGAGCGCGTTGTTGGCGGCCGTGACGGCATGGAAGTCGCCGGTGAAGTGGAGGTTGATTTCGTCCATGGGCAGCACCTGGGAGTAGCCGCCGCCGGTGGCGCCGCCCTTCATGCCCAGCACCGGACCCAGCGAGGGCTCACGCAGGGCAATCATCACCTTGTGACCCGCCCGCGCCAGGGAATCAGCGAGCCCCACGGTGGTGGTGGACTTCCCCTCGCCAGCCGGCGTGGGGGACATCGCCGAGACCAGCACCACCTTCCCGGCAGGGGCGGGAGCCTGCAGCCGGGCGGGATCGATCTTGGCTTTGTACCGCCCGTACTGCTCGAGCGCGTCCGCGTTGATCCCCGCGGCCGCCGCAATCTCCTCGATGGGCCGGATCCGTGCCGCTCTGGCAATCTCAAGGTCGCTGGGGGTGGGAGACATCGTTGTCCTTCGATCGGCGGAATGGCTGGCAGGTCAGATTGGCGGTTTCAGGCACGCCGGCCGTCAGGACGCGGGAAAGGCCTGCACCAGCCGGGTCCCCACATGGTTGTCGACGGCGGCGTGGTAGCTTTCCAGCGTGATCGCAGCAGTGCGGGCCCATCCCGAGTTCTGGGCCCTGATGGCGGCGGCCCGTCCCATGTCCTCGCGGGTGGCGGGATCGTCGTACAGGGCCTCAAGCGCGTCGGCCCAGTCGGCGGCATGGTGGCCGTCCACCAGCAAACCGGTCCTGCCGTGGAAGATGGCCCGCGACAGCCCCCCAACACGCGTGGCCACCACCGGTGTGCCGCAGGCCTGGGCTTCGAGCGCCACCAGCCCAAAGGACTCGCTGAAGGAGGGCATTACCACCACGTCCGCCGCGCGGAACCAGGCCGCAAGCTCGGGCGCTTTGACTGGGGGAAGCTGCGTGACGACGTCGTCCATCTCCGCTTCCGAAATTAGCCGCCGGAGGTTGAATTCCTTGTTGCCGCTCAGCGAGCCCAGGATGGTGACACGGAGGTCGATGTCCGGCCGCCGTTTCCGCAGCAGGGCCGCGGCCTTGACCAGGACCTGCGGCCCCTTCAGCCGCTGGATGCGCCCGGCGAAGACCAGGTGGAACGTCCCGGGGTTGATGCCCCGCTCCGCCCTGGACCGTGCCCGGAAGGCAGGCGTGAAGGTGCCCAGGTCCACTCCGGGCGGGGCAATGTCGATCCGGTCGTAGGTGGCGCCGTAGTGCGAGACAAGTTCGGCGGCCTCCGCGCTGGTATTGGCGATCAGCCGGGCGGCGCCGTCCACAATGTGGTGCTCGCCCAGTTCACGCCGCCGCGGCTCCGGCTGCTCACCGGATTCCAGCAGCAGGTTCTTGACCTTGGCCATGGTGTGCATCGTGTGGACAAGGGGCACGCCCCAGAGCTCGGACAGCTCCAGCCCCGCGATCCCGGACACCCAGTAGTGGGAATGGATCACGTCGTAGCGGCCGTGCGGCTGCCGGCGGCGGATCTGCTCGATTTCCGCCACCATGCTGTGCAGCAGGCCCGGCAGCTCTTCCTTGGGGATCTTCTTCAGCGGCCCGGCCAGGACGTTGTGCACGCAGACGCCGGGATCGGGGTGTTCGACGGCGGGCTGGTTGGCCGAGGTGGACCGGGTGAAGATCTCCACCTCGACGCCCGCTTCCGCCAGGGCCGATGCCAGTTCGCGGATGTACACGTTCATCCCGCCGGCGTCCCCGGAACCGGGCTGCTCCATGGGGGAGGTGTGGAGGGAGAGCAAAGCAACCCTGCGGATCAGTGCCACGGGACCTCCTTCCGGCCACCGGCGTGTACGGGCAGCGCCGGTAGAGTGCGCATCCGATAAAACACTACTCCTCCCTCACCGGACACCTGGGCGCCACAGGTCCCGGAGGGCGGGGAACTCCCGCTCGTAGCCTTCCAGCAGGGCCTGGGCCAGGTCCTCCGAAGCCACCAGCGGATGCCGGGCGAACGCCGCGAGCGCGGCTTCGCGGTCACCCTCGACGGCGGCCCTCACGGTCAGCCGCTCCACCTCCTTGACCTGCCGGAGCAGTCCCAGCTGAGGTTCCGGTGGGGCCAGTTGGGGCAGCGGCAGCGCGCCGTCGGCCGTCACCGTGCAGGGAACTTCGACGACGGCATCCGCCGGCAGCCCCGGAATGGCCGGTTCAGCGGCGGCCGGCAGGGCCGTGGCTGGGCTGGGAGCGGCGTCCGGTACGGCCGCGCGGGAGTTGCGGGTGTTCAGGATCAGCTGTGTGTCACCGGTTCCGGACAGGGCACGCATGGCGGCGAGGGCCACCCGCTCGTAGCCGCCGCCGGCCAGGTCGGCCTCGTCCCGCTGGGCGCCCTGGGTGCGTGCCTCGGCCAGGTAGCCCTCCTCGCGGGACCGGCGCGCCTCCTCCCAGAGCCGGAACGCACCGGCACCGGCGGCGGCCAGCCGCGGGTACAGCTCTTCCTGCTGGCTGTGGATGGTTTCGCCGCGGGTTCGGGCCATGGCGCGCATAGCCTCACGGGCGGCGTCCTGCCGGTAGTAGTAATAAAGGTATTCGTTCGGCAGTGCGCCGAGGCGGGCCAGGAATTCCTGGGGGAAGAGCCGGCCCTCCTCGAACGTGGCCAGGGCATCCGGGTCCGCGAGCAGCCGCGGCAGCACGTCCTGCCCTCCGGACTCCAGCCGGTAGAGCCAGCCCAGATGGTTCAGGCCGTAGTAGCCCACGCCGTCGAGCCTTCCCTCCGGCAGCGGCACGCCTGCCGCCCGTGCGGCCCGCTGCACCAGGCCCCCCGCGGAGTCGCAGATGCCGATCACTTTCCTGCCCAGCACGGGCAGCAGGGCCTCTGTGACCATGCCTGCGGGGTTGGTGAAGTTGACCAGCCAGGCCTCCGGACAGTGCTCCTTCATGAGCTGTGCCAGGTTGAGCATGTGCGGGATGGTCCGCAGGGCGTAGGAGATCCCGCCCGCGCCGGTTGTTTCCTGACCCAGCAGGCCGAGGTCCTGCGCCACTTTTTCGTCCGCCACCCGTCCTGCCGTTCCGCCGGGCCGGATGGCCGCGAACACCATCCCGGCACCCGCCAGCGCCTGCGGCAGGTTGGTGGTGGCCTGCACCGAAACGCGGGCGTCCGGACCGCCCGGCATGCTGTGCAGGACGGCGGTGACCGCCTGGAGTCGGGCGGGGTCGACGTCGTACAGCACCAGTTCGCTGACCACCCCCGCAAAGCGTCCGGAGTCCAGCGCCCGGTATATCAGCGGCACCCGGAAACCCCCGCCGCCGGCAATGAGAAGCCGCATAACCAGCAGTCTAGGCGCGCGCCCGGCAGGCCCCTACCGGATGTCCGTGGCAGGGCGTAGTGTGCGGACATGGACGCGATCCCAGCCCGCCCCTACGACCCCCTGGCAGCCGTCCGCCCGCCCTCCACTCCCGGATTCGACCTGCTGCTGGCCGGGACGGTTTTCCAGGACATCATTTTCACAGGGCTTCCGCACGCGCCGGAGCCCGGCACCGAAATCTGGAGCGACGGCATGGGCAGCTGCCCCGGCGGGGTGGCCAACCAGGCCATCGCCGCGGCGCGGCTGGGGCTGAAGACAGGACTGGCCGCCGCGTTCGGCGACGACGGCTACGGGGACTTCAACTGGAAGATCCTGTCCGGCCAGGAGCACGTGGACCTCTCGCTGTCGCAGAAAGTCCCCGGTTGGCACTCACCGGTCACCGTCTCCCTCTGCGTGGAGAAAGACCGGTCCATGGTGACCCACGGCCACGCCGCCCCCATCACGTCGTCCGAACTCATAGGAGACCCGCCGCCCGCGCTCGCAGGCATCGCGGAAGTGGGCAGGGAGATCGAGCCGTGGGCAAAAGCGGCACACCACGCGGGGGTCAAGCTGTTCGGCGATGTCGGCTGGGACCCCAGCGGAGAATGGGCGCCTGCCCGGCTGGACAACCTGCAGTACTTCCATGCCTTCCTCCCCAACCAGCGCGAGGCCATGGCCTTTACCGGGAAGGACGATCCCTGGACTGCCCTGTATGCGCTGGCAGACCGCGTTCCGGTGGCCGTGGTGACGCTCGGCGCGCAGGGGGCCATGGCGGTGGATTCCGAAACGGGGGAGGAGGAGTGGGTGCCCTCGCTTCCGGTGAAGGCCTACGACCCCACAGGCGCAGGTGACTGTTTCGACGCCGCGTTCATCGTTGGCAGCCTGGCCGGCTGGCCGCTGGGGGACAGGCTCCGCTTTGCGAACCTTTGCGCCTCGCTGGCGGTGCAGGAGGTGGGCGGTTCCCTGGCGGCGCCCGGGTGGGGGGACATTGCGGACTGGTGGAAGCGCGCCAACGCACGGCCGGAGCGGCAGACTAGCCAGTGGCTGCGGCGCTTCGGTTTCCTGGCCGACATCATCCAGGACGTCCCGCTCGCCGCGCAGCGCAGGGCCGCAGCCACCATCGCCCACCTCTCGGACGCCTGACGATTATTCGGCCGGAAGCGCCAGCACTAGAATCACTAGGGTGACTTACCCCGCAACAACCGGCGAATTCAGTGCTGCCCCGGGACACGGCTCCCGCTATGAACGGTCCGCCGTGATCGATTTGGACGCCATCCGGCACAACGTCCGCCGCCTCGCCGCTGCCGCATCCCCGGCGAAAGTCATGGCCGTGGTCAAGGCAGACGCCTACGGGCACGGTGCCGTGCCGGTGGCGCGGGCAGCCCTGGAGGCAGGAGCGTCCTGGCTGGGCGTGGCCCACATTTCGGAGGCCCTGGCGCTCCGGGCTGCCGGCATTGACGCGCCGCTGCTCGCCTGGCTGCACACCACGGAAAGCAACTTCGGCGCTGCCGTGGCTGCCGGCGTGGACATTGGCTGCTCCGGCTGGGAACTGGACCGCATTGTGGCCGCAGCCCGGGAACAGGAGCGCCCGGCCCGCGTCCACCTGAAAGTGGACACCGGACTGGGACGCAACGGCGCGGCCCTGGACAGCTGGGACCAGCTGGTGGGCGAGGCGATGGACTACCAGGACCAGGGCCTGCTGCGCGTGGTGGGCATCTTCTCCCACCTCGCCGTCGCCGACGAGCCGGAGCGTCCCGAAACCGACCAGCAGCTGGCCACGTTCCGGGAAGTCCTGGCCGTGGCGGAGGACGCCGGCGTGGACCCGGAGGTCCGCCACCTGGCCAACACCCCCGCCACGCTGTCCCGGCCCGATACCCACTTCGACCTGGTCCGCGTTGGCCTGGGCATCTACGGGCTGTCCCCGTTCGCCGGGCAGAGTTCCGCCGAACTGGGGCTCCGCCCGGCCATGACCCTGCGGACCCTGGTGTCACAGTGCAAGGAGGTGCCGGACGGGCAGGGCGTCTCCTACGGCCTCCACTACCGCACCCGGGGGGACAGCACGCTGGGCCTGATCCCGGTGGGTTACGCGGACGGGGTGCCGCGGTCCGCCACCGGCGGTCCCGTGCGGGTGGGCGGCCGTACCTACCCGGTGGTGGGCCGGATTGCCATGGACCAGATGGTCATCGACCTCGGCGGCATCGGCGGGGAGGGTGCGGACCTGCTGGGTGCCGAGGCGGAGCTGTTCGGGGACGGAGCCGACGGCGGCCCCACGGCCGATGACTGGGCGCGCGCCGCCGGAACCATCAACTACGAGATCGTCACCAGGATCAGCCCCAGGGTGCCGCGGCGCTTCATCAACGAAGAGGACCGGAGCTCCGCGTCCAGTCAGGAGAATCACTCGTGACCACCAACGGCCAGGCTCCCCGGCCCAACTGGGAAATGACATTAACAGCGACGACGGCGGAGCAGACCCATGCGCTGGCCCTCCGTCTCGCGGCGGTCCTGCAGGCCGGGGACCTGCTGGTGCTCAGCGGTCAGCTGGGTGCCGGGAAGACCACGTTCACGCAGGGCCTGGGGGAGGGGCTGGGTGTCCGGGAAGGCATTATTTCCCCCACGTTCGTCCTGGTCCGCATCCATCCCAACCTGCCCAAGGGGCCGCGGCCCGGTGGCCCGGACCTGGTGCACGTGGACGCCTACCGGCTGGACTCAGCCGCGGAGATTGACGACATCGACCTGGAAAACACCATGGACTCCTCCGTGACGGTGGTGGAGTGGGGCCGGGACCGGGTGGAGCACCTCAGCGAGAGCAGGCTGGAAATCGACCTGCACCGTGCGGTGGGACTCGACGACGGGCTGCCCTCCGCCGGCCTGGACTTCGACACCGGGGATGCGGACGAGCCCCGCACCATCGTGATGCGCGGGTACGGCCCGCGGTGGCCCGAAGCCCCGGTACTCGGTGCGGCCACGGAGGGGGTCCGCTGATGCTGATCCTGGCCATTGACACCTCCGCCGTTGCCAGCGCCGCCCTGGTGTCCTCTGAGGCGCCGGGCTCCGTGGTGGCCAGCTTCTCCACCGAGGACACCCGGAGCCATGCCGAGGTGCTTGCCCCCGGGATCGAGGAGATGCTCGCAGGCGCCGGCGTGACCGGGAAGGACATCGACGCCCTGGTGGTGGGTGTGGGTCCCGGACCGTTCACCGGATTGCGGTCCGGAATCGCCACCGCGCGGACCCTGGCTTTTGTCTGGGGCAAACCCCTCCACGGGCTGGTCAGCCTGGACGCCATGGCCCTGGAAGTGGCGGAGTCCGCCGCGGCCGTCCCCGAGTTCCTGGTAGCGACGGACGCGCGCCGCAAAGAGGTCTACTGGGCGCGCTACAGCCTCGCCGACGGCCGGCTTCCCGTCCTGGAGGACGGCCCGCACGTCAGTTTCGCCGCCGACCTCCCGGACCTGCCCGCCTTCGGTGCCGGTGCCGGTCTTTACGCTGATGCGCTGAAGGCCCACCCCGACTTTGCGCAGGAACAGCCGGATGCCCTGTACCTGGGCAAGTTCGCGCTGGCACGGCTCGAGGCGGGCAACGGCCTCCTCGACTCCACGCCGTTGTACCTGCGGGAGTCCGACGCCCAGGTCCCCGGACCGCGGAAGAGGGCCCTGTGAACCGCACACCCGGCCACCCCGGTGCTGGCGTGACCGTCCGCGATATGACGCTGGACGATGTCCCCGCGGTCAGCGCCCTGGAACAGCGGCTTTTCCCGGTGGACGCCTGGCCCCTCCAGATGTTCCTCGACGAACTCTCCCAGCCGGAAACCCGCCGCTACCTCGTGGCGCAGGGCAGCGACGGCATCGTGGGCTATGCGGGCCTGATGTGCATCGAGCCCATCGCGGATGTCCAGACCATCGCCGTCGTCCCCGAATATGAGGGCCGGGGCATCGGCACCACGCTACTCACCGCCCTCATTGACGAGGCCCGGCGCAGGCGGGCTGCGGACGTCCTGCTGGAGGTTCGGGCGGACAATCCGCGGGCGCAGCAGCTGTACGTCCGGTTTGGCTTTGAGCAGATCCACGTCCGCCCCCGGTATTACCGCGACGGCGTCGACGCCCTCATCATGCGCCTCCAGCTCGCGGGTGAAGGCACGGGCGGCGGCAAATCAACGGAAGGACCCCAGCCATGAACCGCACGCAACCACTGGTGCTGGGCATCGAGTCGTCCTGCGACGAGACCGGAGTGGGAATCGTGCGCGGAACCACGCTGCTGACCAACACCGTGTCATCCTCCATGGACGAGCACGTCCGGTTCGGCGGCGTCATCCCCGAGATCGCCTCCCGCGCGCACCTGGACGCCTTCGTCCCCACGCTGGAGCAGGCATTGTCCGACGCCGGCGTGGTCCTCGATGACGTTGACGCCATCGCGGTCACCTCGGGACCGGGCCTGGCCGGCGCCCTCATGGTGGGCGTCTGCGCCGCCAAAGCACTGGCCGTGGCTACCGGCAAGCCGCTGTACGCCATCAACCACCTCGTGGCCCACGTCGGCGTGGGGCTGCTGGACGGGGCAGGCAGCGGCCGGCACAATGGCGCAGGCCCGCAGCTCCCGGAGAACCTCGGTGCGCTGCTGGTCTCCGGCGGCCACACCGAGATCCTGCGGATTAACAGCATCACCGACGACGTGCAGCTCCTGGGCTCCACCATCGACGACGCCGCCGGCGAAGCCTACGACAAGGTGGCCCGCATCCTGGGCCTCGGCTACCCGGGCGGGCCGGCCATCGACAAGGTGGCCCGCACCGGCAACCCGAAGTCCATTCGCTTCCCCCGCGGCCTGAGCCAGCCCAAGTACATGGGGACCGCCGAGGAACCGGGCAAGCACAGGTATGACTGGTCCTTCAGCGGCCTCAAGACCGCGGTGGCCCGGTGCGTGGAGCAGTTTGAGGCTCGCGGGGAGGAGATTCCGGTGGCTGACATTGCGGCGGCGTTCCAGGAAGCCGTGGTGGACATCATTTCCTCGAAGGCCGTGCTGGCCTGCCGGGAACACGGCATCAAGGACGTGCTCCTGGGCGGCGGAGTGGCGGCCAACTCACGGCTTCGCGAGCTGACCGGACAGCGGTGTGCCTCGGCCGGGATCAGGCTGCACGTGCCGCCGCTGGACCTGTGCACGGACAACGGCGCCATGGTGGCCGCCCTGGGCGCGCAGCTGGTAATGGCCGGAGTGGAACCCAGCGGCATCCGCTTCGCCCCTGATTCCTCGATGCCGGTCACATCGGTCTCGCTCCCCGCCTGAGGCCGGCCGGACTCTCGAACACCCGGCGAACCGTCGCGGGGCACTTTGGGGCCCCGTCGTCGTACATCACGACGGCGGCGGGCGAGTCCGTGCCGAAGTGCCCCGTTTCGGGCGGTAACTGGCCCGGGCCGGCCAGGTCAGGCGGTGGGGCCGTTGCGCATCTGCTTGACCAGGTCCAGCACCACGGCCTGCAGGTCCCCGCCGTGTTCAGCCGCGACGCGGCGCTGGCGCTGGTAGCCGGCACCGCGGCGGATGATCTTCTCGACGTCGGCAAGCTCGTCCGTGCAGCGCAGCTTGGCGGCCACGGGCTCGAGCCGGTTAAGGGTTTCCAGCAGGTGCTCGGTGACCAGCTGCTCCTTGCCCGCGGCGTCCAGGATGATGATGGCGTCCATCCCGTAGCGGGCAGCGCGCCACTTGTTTTCCTGGACATGCCATGGCGGCATGGTGGGGATGGTCCCGCCGTTGTCCAGGGTGGTGGAGAACTCGTCCACCAGGCACTGGGTGAGGGCTGCGATGGCGCCCACCTCCTCCAGGGTGGCCAGGCCGTCGCAGATCCGCATCTCGATGGTGCCCAGGTTTGGGACCGGCCGGATGTCCCAGCGGATCTCCGAGAGCATGTCGATCACCCCGGTGGTGAACATGTCCTGCACATAGGACTCGTATTCCTCCCAGGAGTGGAACTGGAAAGGCAAGCCGGCGGTGGGGAGCTGCTGGAACATCAGGGCACGCTGGGACGCGTAGCCGGTGTCCTCGCCGCCCCAGAACGGGCTGGACGCGGAGAGCGCCTGGAAGTGCGGGAAGTAGTTGACCAGCCCGTCCAGCACGGGCAGCACCTTGTCCCGGCGGTCCAGCCCCACGTGGACGTGCACGCCATAGATGACCATCTGCCGGCCCCACCACTGCGTACGGTCAATGAGTTTTGCGTAGCGCGCCTTGTCCGTGACCGGCTGCAGCTGCGGCGGGCTGAACGGGTGGCTTCCGGCGCAGAACAGTTCCACGCCCATGGGATCGGTGATCTCGCGCACGGCGGCCAGCGAACGGCTAAGGTCTTCCTTGGCTTCGGCCGCGGTTTCGCAGATACCCGTGACCAGTTCCACCGTGTTCAGCAGGAGTTCCTGCTTGATGTGCGGGTGCTCGTCGTCCTCGTTCAGCTCGGGGTGGCGGGACGCGACGCCGCGGAGCACCTCATTGGCCACGGATGCGAGTTCGCCCGTCCGGCCGTCCACCAGCGCGAGTTCCCATTCAACACCAAGGGTTGACTGCCTTGATGTAGCGAAATCGATCTTCACGCATTTCCTAACTGTCCTGTTTGCCGCTGGCTCACGCCGTCACTGACAGTCTGCTGCCGGCAGGCGAACGGGTGGTTCAAGTCTAGTGCAGGGGTAGCATCGTATTGATGGCCTTGTTCCGACCCCTGCGTGACAGTCTTCACACATTCCTCCCCTTCATCGCGGCAGCCTCCGCCGCAGTAGCCCTGGCTTCCTGCACGGCAGCGCCGGGCCCTGCCCCGTCGTCGTCGTCGGCACCATCTATCCTGCCCGCCCCTTCTGTTACTGCCACGCCAAGCACGACGACGGCGCCCGCCACGCCCTCCCCATCACCCGATCCGGGTACCCGGCCACTGGGCTGGGGGCCCCAACAGCGCGACCAGGACGCGGCAGCTGCGGCGGTGGCGGCGATGAGCACCGAGGAGAAGGCCGGGCAGGTCCTCCTTCCGTTCTTCAAGGGCAAGGAGGTGGAGGCCCACGCAGCCGCCATCGAGCGGCTGCACCTTGCCGGGTCCATCATCATGGGCGACAACGTTCCCCTGGATCCGCAGGGCAGGATGGACGTGCACGGAATGGCTGCCATCAACCAGCGGTTGGCTGCCGCCGCCGGGGGACGGCCGTGGCCCGGAATCATCGCGGTGGACCAGGAAGGCGGCCAGGTTGCCCGCCTGGGACTGCCCCTGACCGAATGGCCAACACCCATGAGCTACGGCGCCGCCGGCAGCGTGCCGCTGGCCCGGGAAGCGGGGCAGGGCCTGGCCGCGGAACTGGTGCCCCTCGGGTTCAACCTGGATTTCGCTCCCGGCACCGACGTCACCATCGGGCCCGCCGATCCCACCATTGGCGCCAGGTCCATGTCCTCGGACCCCGACGCTGCCGCCGCGCTGGGCGTGGCGTTCTCGCAGGGAATGCTCGCCGCGGGAGTGCTGCCGGCCGTAAAGCACTTTCCGGGGCACGGCTCCGTGACGGTCGACTCCCACCACAACCTCCCGGCGCAGCCCTCCACGGTGGCGGAGCTCGGCGCCCGCGACTGGAAGCCGTTCCGGGCCGCCATCGACGCCGGAACTCCGATGGTGATGGCCGGGCACATTGCCGTCCCGGCACTGGAACCCGGCGTCCCGGCGTCGCTCTCCGGCCCTGCCTACGCGGCGCTGCGGGGGCTCGGGTTCAAGGGGGTGGCGGTGACGGATGCCCTGAACATGGGCGCCGTGACCAAGCAGTACCCCGGCGGCACCGCCGCGGTGATGGCCCTCGCCGCCGGCGCGGACCTCCTGCTGATGCCCGCCGACGTAGCCCAGGCCCACGCCGCGATCGTCCAGGCCGTGCCCTCCGGCGCCCTGTCCCCGGAGCGGCTGGACGAGGC
>NZ_JBJURL010000064.1:0-25307 GCF_046097905.1 Pseudarthrobacter sp. NKDBFgelt
CGACGACGGCGGGACGCTCGCCCGGGGCCTGCGCGGCCTGCAGACCCTCACGCGCCTGCTGGGCAGCGAGTTCCCTGGCGAGCAGCAGCGGGTCCGGCCGAAGCCCAACAAAGAGCAGAACGGCTGCCAGGAGCAGGCCGGCCCCGGAAATCACGAAGGGCCCGGCAACGGGCGGAAGACCCAGCGCCTGGCCCACCACGGTGCCGGGCTGGATCAGGTTGGGACCGGTGACGGCGCCGATGGTGACCGCCCAGACCACCGTTGACAGGGCCAGGCCGCGGTGGTCTGGGTCGGCGAGGTCCACCGCGGCGAAGCGCGCCTGCAGGCTGGCAGCGCTGCCCACTCCGATGCCGGCGGCCCCCAGCACCAGCAGCACGAAGAGGCCGGACACCACCGCGAGCACCATCAGCACAGCACCCGCCAGGGCCGCGGACAGCCCGGCTACCTGCCCGATCCGGCGTCCCCGGCGGTCTGCCAGGGCGGCCAGAGGCAGTGCTGCCAGCGCCGCACCCAGCGTCATTACTGTAGCCACGGCACCCGCCCAGGCGCTGGACCCTGACAGCTCTACCGCGAGGATCGACCCGATGGACACCGTGGCGCCGGTACCAATGCCGCCGAAAACCTGGGCCGTGCCCAGCAGCGCCACGGTGCGCCGCTGCACCCGGCGCACCCCTTGTTCCGTCATCAGGATTGGACCCATGCACCGAGCATAGTCCCCGCCGCGCCGCGCAGCAGGGACGGTTTAAAGCAGGCAATCCCGGCCGCACGGCGGCCGGGATTGCCTGCTTGTATCGGGAGGAAGGGGCTACTCGGCGTCGCTGTGGCTCTTCCGGATGTCCTCTTCGAGGCGGGGGTCCAGGTGCGCTTCCTTGGCCTTGGAGCTGACCAGGCTGGCGATCACGGCGATCACGATGGTGCCAACGATGACTGCCAGGGAGACGAACGTGGGGATTTCGGGAGCCCATTCGATGTGCTGCCCGCCGTTGATGAACGGCAGTTCGTTCACGTGCATTGCATGAAGGACCAGCTTGACCCCGATGAAGGCCAGGATGAAGGACAGCGCGTGCTTCAGGTAGATCAGGCGGTTCATCAGGCCACCGAGCAGGAAGTACAGCTGGCGCAGGCCCATCAGGGCAAACAGGTTGGCCGTGAACACGATGAACGGGCTCTGGGTAAGGCCGAAGATTGCGGGGATGGAGTCGACGGCGAAGAGCAGGTCCGTGAGGCCGATGGTGATGAACACGATCAGCATCGGGGTGAAGACCCTCTTGCCGTCCACGGTGGTGCGCAGCTTGTTGCCGTCGAAGTTTTCCGACATGGGGAAGACCTTGCGGATCTTGGCGATGAGCGGGTTTTCGCGGTCTTCTTCGTCTTCGCCCTCATCCTGGGCCTGCTTCCAGGCAGTCCACAGCAGGAACGCGCCGAAGATGTAGAACACCCAGCTGAACTGCTCAATGACGATGGCGCCGAGCAGGATGAAGATGCCGCGCAGGATCAGGGCGATGATGATGCCCACCATCAGCACTTCCTGCTGGTATTTCCGGGGCACGGAGAAGCGGGCCATGATGATGATGAAGACAAACAGGTTGTCGATGCTGAGGCTGTATTCCGTCACCCAGCCGGCGACGAACTGGCCGCCGTACTCAGGGCCGGTGAAGGCGAACATGGCCCCGGCGAACACCAGGGCGAGGCTGACATAAAACGCTACCCACAGTCCGGCTTCCTTCATGGAAGGTTCATGGGGACGCCGGACCACCAAGAGAAGGTCAATCAGGAGGATCAGGCCGAGGACGACAAGTGAGCCGACTTCGAACCACACGGGCAATTCGAGCACAGGGTAGCCTTTCGCAGGGTACAGAGATGCGGTGTAAGTCTCTCCGGCCTGCCTGTGCACTTGGTGCTGAAATGGCGGCCCGCTACGCCCGGCCTGGCAACTATGCCCTGCGTGTTGACGATCGTAGCGCTCGGGATACTCCCCTACGTGACCTTAACTGTACCGCAGTCACCCGGGCCGCCCGTCCCCCGTCACCTTTGTGTCAGGCGTGCCCTGCCGCCTGCATCTGCCGCAGTTCCTTTTTCAGCTCGCTCACTTCGTCCCTGATCCTGGCTGCCACCTCGAACTGCAGTTCGGCGGCAGCACCGTGCATCTGCTCCGTCAGCTGCTCGATCAGCCCCACCAGATCCTCCGCCGGTGCTGCTGCGAGGCCGTCGGAGCGCACCTGGGCGGCACCCTTCGCTGCGGACTTCCGCTTGCCGCCCTTGGCCAGCCGGCTGTTGTTGAGCAGCTCCTGGGTGTCGGCGTCTTCCTTGGCCAGTTGGTCGGTGATGTCCGCGATCTTCTTACGCAGCGGCTGCGGGTCCACCCCATGCTCGGTGTTGTAGGCCACCTGGATGGCGCGGCGCCGGTTGGTCTCGTCGATGGCATGCGCCATGGAGTCCGTGATCCGGTCGGCGTACATGTGCACCTGGCCCGAGACGTTACGGGCGGCGCGCCCGATGGTCTGGATCAGTGAGGTTGAGGAGCGCAGGAAGCCTTCCTTGTCCGCGTCCAGGATGCTGACCAGGGACACTTCCGGGAGGTCCAGGCCCTCACGAAGCAGGTTGATGCCCACCAGGACGTCGAATTTGCCCATCCGGAGTTCGCGCAGCAGCTCAACTCGCCGCAGGGTGTCCACGTCGGAGTGGAGGTACTCCACCTTGATTCCGTGGCCCAGGAGGTAGTCGGTGAGGTCCTCGGCCATCCGCTTGGTGAGGGTGGTGACCAGGATGCGCTCGTCCTTGGCGGTACGGGTCTTGATCTCCCCCAGCAGGTCATCGATCTGGCCCTTGGTGGGCTTGACCACCACCTCGGGATCGATGAGCCCGGTGGGCCGGATGATCTGCTGGACGAACCCGTCCGCCTTGCCGAGCTCGTACTTGCCGGGGGTGGCCGACAGGTAGACGGTCTGGCCGACGCGCTGAAGGAACTCGTCCCATTTCAGCGGCCTGTTGTCCATGGCTGAGGGCAGCCGGAAGCCGAAGTCCACCAGGTTCCGCTTGCGGGACATGTCGCCCTCGTACATCGCGCCGATCTGCGGGATGGTCACGTGGGATTCGTCCACCACCAGGAGGAAGTCGTCCGGGAAGTAGTCGAGGAGGCAGTGCGGTGCCGTGCCTGGGGCTCGGCCGTCAATGTGCGAGGAGTAATTCTCGATGCCGTTGCAGAAGCCCATCTGCTGCATCATTTCGAGATCGTAGTTGGTCCGCATGCGGAGGCGCTGCGCCTCCACCAGCTTGTTCTGGCCCTCCAGCACCTTCAGCCGGTCGGCGAGTTCGTCCTCAATACGCTTAATGGCCCTGGACATGCGCTCGGGCCCGGCCACGTAGTGGGAGGCGGGGAAGACATACATTTCCTCTTCGTCCCGGATCACCTCGCCGGTGAGCGGGTGGAGCGTGTGGATATTCTCGATTTCGTCACCGAAGAACTCGATCCGGATGGCCAGTTCCTCGTACATCGGGATGATCTCCACGGTGTCCCCGCGGACCCGGAACGTGCCCCGGTGGAAGTCCATGTCATTGCGGGCGTACTGCATGGACACGAACTTCCGGAGGAGGTCGTCCCGGTTCATCTCCGCGCCCTTGCGGAGCGTGACCATGCCGGCGATGTATTCCTCCGGTGTACCCAGGCCGTAGATGCAGGACACTGTAGCCACGACGATCACATCCCGCCGGGTCAGCAAGGCGTTCGTGGCGGAGTGGCGGAGCCTTTCAACTTCCTCGTTGATGGAGGAGTCCTTCTCGATGAAGGTGTCCGTCTGCGCCACATACGCTTCGGGCTGGTAGTAGTCGTAGTAGGACACGAAGTATTCCACCGCGTTGTTGGGCAGCAGTTCGCGGAATTCGTTGGCCAGCTGTGCCGCGAGGGTCTTGTTCTGGACCATCACCAGGGTGGGCCGTTGGACCTGTTCGATCAGCCAGGCCGTGGTGGCGCTCTTACCTGTACCCGTGGCGCCGAGAAGCACCACGTCCTTTTCGCCGTTCTTGATGCGCTCCGTCAGTTCGGCAATGGCGGCGGGTTGATCGCCCGCGGGCTTGAATTCGCTGATGACCTCAAAGGGCGCCACAACACGGTTGATATCCTGCGCAAGGCTCATGGATCTAATCTACAACCGGGCACCGACACTATAAGGGCCCGTCCGTTACGGGCGAACAGCTCCGGTCCGCGGCACCGGCTTCACGACGCGTACGACGGCGGCGCCCACCCGGTCTCGTCAGCCCAGGCGGACATAAGGGGCCATGCAACGTCCGTGAACCACGGTTCCTTGGCCTCCGCATATGCCCTCGTACCCGCCGAGCTGGCGAAGCGCCCCGCAAGGTCTGCCTTATGCCCTGCGTAAAGCTTGCGTGCGGACGGGTTGGCCCGCAGCCAGTCCCGGAACATCAGGGCATAGCGCCACCCGGGTGAGCCGGCAACGCGGACGTGGATGTTAACCGGACGCGCGGGGTCCGCGTTGGCGTGGAACCGTTTCTGCCACTGCCCGGGATTCGGCGCGCCCGGTTTAGGCGTATCGAAGCCGGCACCGGTCACCAGGGGGAACCCGGCTGCCGCCAGCAGGGGTGCAGCACTGTCTGCTGCGTCCAGGCCGGAAACGGCAACCTGCAGGTCTATGACGTCCTTGGCGGCCAGCCCGGGGACGGACGTGGAGCCAATATGGTCCACCGCCAGGATGAGCCCGTGGGCCGCGGACTTCAGCCTTGCCGAGATCCTGGCTGCGTCCTTGGCCCATTCCTCCCGATACGGCTCCAGGACAGGTCCGCAGTTCCTCGCGGCACGCTTGCCTGCAGCGAGATTGCGGGCAAAGGGCACCAGCCGGCCGTCCCAGAGCCGGTCCACCTGGTCCAGGAGGTGCTGCATGCTGCCAGAATTATCCAGGACGACGTCGGCCGCAGCCAGCCGATCCTTCCGCGTTGCCTGCGCGGCCATCCGCGACAGTGCAGCCTCGGGCGTCATCCCGCGGTGCTCCAGCATCCGCTGGAGCCGCACGTCGTCCGGCGCATCCACCACCACCACCAGGTGGAAGTCGCTCCCCTGCCCGGTTTCCACAAGCAAGGGAATGTCCTGCACCACCACGGCATCTTCTGCCGCAGCCGCCACAATAGCCGCGGCCCGTGCACGGACCAGGGGGTGGACAATCCCGTTGAGGGCCTCGAGCCGCTCGGGGCTGCCAAACACCAGCGCGCCGAGCCTGGGGCGGTCCAACCGGCCGTCGGCGCCAAGGACATCTCTGCCAAACTCCGCCACAACGCGGTCCAGGCCCTCTGTGCCGGGCTCCACCACTTCACGGGCCAACGCATCAGCATCCACGAGCACCGCGTCGCGTTCTTTCAGGCGCGAGGCCACCACTGACTTCCCGGAGGCGATGCCGCCCGTTAACCCGATCTTGAGCATCCCCCCACCCTAATCGCCCTGCCCAGGTCCACGTGCGTCTCCTGAAGCTGCATGCCACATACTGGCTGCAATAGCGGGGGCCACGACGAGTACGCGCGGCAACCCCAGGGCTTGCCGGGTCATGGGAGCTTGGGCCTAGACTTGGGCGGGTGCAAGGGGAAGAGAGCAGGGCCACCAGCTACACCACACTGGCGGCGGGCTCCGATTTCCGCCACGAGCTGGAGATCAAGCGTTCCCGGTTCATCACTGTGCTGCGCCGGGCTGACAGCGAGGACGCTGCACGGGACCTGGTGGCAGGCCTCCGCCGCGAGTTCCACGACGCCCGGCACCACTGCTCGGCGTTCGTCATTGGACCCGACCGGAACATCCAGCGCTCCAACGACGACGGCGAACCGTCCGGAACAGCAGGCATTCCCATGCTGGAAGCTTTGGCCAAACGGGAGACGACGCCCGGGGCCGCCGACCTCAGCGACGTAAGCGCCGTCGTCGTCCGTTACTTCGGCGGAGTCCTGCTCGGGGCGGGCGGACTGGTGCGGGCCTACTCCGAGTCCGTATCCTCCGCGCTTGCCCTCGTGCCGATGGTGCGCCGCAGCCGCCTGCGGATCTGCTCGGTGGAAGTGCCGCACGCTGCTGCCGGGAAGCTCGAAAACGACCTGCGGGCCGCAAACCTGGTGATGGCCGGAACCAGCTACGGATCCCGGCAGACCGTCCTGCAGGTGGCGGTGCCGGACGACGCCGGCGCAATAGCGGACGCCGCGGAGCGGGTGCAGTTGCTGACGGCCGGCAGTGCCTCGCTGGTGGCGAAGGGAACGGAGTGGGTGGATGTCCCCCTCCCCTGAGGTGTCCCTGGTGGACGTGGGTGAGACGGTGCTGGACGGGCTCCTTGCCCTCGCAAAGCGCGATGCTTCCCCCGATGAGGTGGCTCCCCCGCTGGGCGGGCCAGGCTGGAACCCTGAGCGGACCGCCTGGTTCTTCAGTTACCACCGCGCCGCCGCCTACGGCCTCGACGGCCTCGCCGGGGAGAAGACGTGGGGAATTGTCGCCGATGGCAGCCTCGCCGGATCCATCCGGCTGCGCCGCATCACATCCGGCACCACGGAATCCGGACCTGGCGGCGCGGTGGCCGATACGGGAATCTGGCTTGGCCGGAGCTTCCGGTCCCGGGGCGTGGGCGGCGCCGCATTGCGCCTGGTGCTGGATGAGGCCCGAAGGGCGGGACTTTCCCGGGTAATTGCCCGCACCCTGGCGGGAAACATCGGCGCCCAGCGCATTCTGGCCTCAGCCGGGGCCGTCCTGACGCACGACGACGACGGGACGGTCCGCGCCGTCGTCGAACTTTAAGGCGCTGGGTGACGCCTGACCGACGGTAGCCAACAGCTGGGTTAAAGCAACAGACCCCCGGCCTTGTGGGCAGGGGGTCTGTTGCGTTGGCCCGGAAAACCGGGCCGTTGGCAATTAGTTGCCGGTCAGCTTCTCGCGCAGGGCGGCGAGAGCCTCGTCGGATGCAAGCGTGCCTGCACCGGTGTTGGACTCAGCAGCCGGCTCCGAGGAGTAGCTGGTGGTGCCGGAATCGCTGTCACCGGACGTTGCAGCAGCAGCGTCGTCGGCAGCGTGCTGGGCAACCTGCTTCTTGTGGGCTTCCCAGCGGGTCTGGGCGTCAGCGTACTGCTGCTCCCAGGCGGCGCGCTGGTTCTCGTAGCCTTCAAGCCACTCGTTGGACTCGGGATCGAAGCCCTCGGGGTACTTGTAGTTGCCCTCTTCGTCGTACTCTGCGGCCATGCCGTACAGAGCCGGATCGAATTCGGTGCTGTCGGCGTCGACGCCCTCGTTGGCCTGCTTGAGGGACAGCGAGATGCGGCGGCGTTCCAGGTCGATGTCGATGACCTTGACGAACAGCTCGTCGCCAACGGAGACAACCTGCTCGGCCAGTTCCACGTGGCGGACAGCCAGCTCGGAGATGTGGACCAGGCCTTCGATGCCGTCTTCGACGCGGACGAACGCACCGAACGGAACGAGCTTGGTGACCTTACCCGGAACAACCTGGCCGAGGGCGTGGGTGCGGGCGAAGGTCTGCCACGGATCTTCCTGCGTAGCCTTGAGCGACAGGGAAACGCGCTCGCGGTCCAGGTCCACCTCGAGAACCTCGACGGTGACTTCCTGGCCAACCTCGACAACCTCGGACGGGTGGTCGATGTGCTTCCAGGACAGCTCGGAAACGTGAACCAGGCCGTCTACGCCGCCCAGGTCCACGAAGGCACCGAAGTTGACGATGGAGGAAACGACGCCGGGACGGACCTGGCCCTTTTCCAGCTTGTTGAGGAACGTGGAGCGGACCTCGGACTGGGTCTGCTCGAGCCATGCACGGCGGGACAGAACAACGTTGTTGCGGTTCTTGTCCAGCTCGATGATCTTGGCTTCGATCTGCTGGCCGATGTACGGAGCCAGGTCGCGCACACGGCGCATCTCGACGAGGGATGCGGGCAGGAAGCCGCGCAGGCCGATGTCGAGGATAAGACCACCCTTGACGACCTCGATGACGGTACCGGTGACAACACCGTCTTCTTCCTTGACCTTCTCGATGTCGCCCCAGGCACGCTCGTACTGAGCACGCTTCTTGGAGAGGATCAGGCGGCCTTCTTTGTCTTCCTTGGTGAGCACCAGGGCTTCGACCTGATCGCCAACGGAGACGACGTCTCCGGGATCAACGTCGTGCTTGATGGACAGCTCACGGGAGGGGATGACACCTTCGGTCTTGTAACCGATGTCGAGCAGGACTTCATCGCGGTCGACCTTGACGACGGTACCTTCGACGAGGTCTCCGTCGTTGAAGTACTTGATGGTGGCGTCGACAGCTGCGAGGAAGTCCTCAGCGGTACCGATGTCGTTAATGGCGACTACGGGGGTACCGGGCTTCTCGGTGGAGGTGATGGTCATGTAGTAGGGGCTCCGTTGTGGATAGTTAGTTGATCAGGCGACCACCACTTCCGGGTACTGACCTGGAGGCGGAGCGCGGCGGATTTGCCGGGTCATCCTGATTGCGCGGCGTTGACATGCAACCAAAGCTGGGCACACGTAACACACGCCTGTTCATTCTAGTGGTTGCCCGTTACGAGGGTCAAAGCGAGGCACGCCGGCTTGACGTGTCCTTGCAGTTCAGAAGTGGGTGAGGCAATGCGTAGCCCGCTCCACCGCGAACATCTGCCGCGCTTTCAGGGCGGCGCCGGGCGTGTTTTCGGTGATCCGCCCCGCCGCGGCCAACGTGACGGGACACACCCCGCCCAGGTAGATCGAGGACAGCGCAGAGACATCCAGCGCCAGATCCGCCTGCGCGGCGTCCGGCAGGCGCTCGACGGCGGCCTGGCCGCCGTCGACGTTCAGGGCGTATCTTCCCGCCGTGAGGCCGAGCGGATCCGCAACGGCGAAAACAAGCCGTCCGTCCACGGGGTAGTGCCGGGCTTCCAGCGCCTTGGCAGCATCGAGGATGCGGAGCCACAGCATGTCCCGGCTGTCCGATGAATCGATGCAGCGCGGGTCCTCGAGTGCCCAGGCCAGCGGATCGTCAATGGGTGCTTCGTTCCACGAGACGCGCTCCACCAGGTCGATGGCGCCCAGGAACTGCCACAACTCCAGGTAGGCATCATTGCTGCCGGCCAGCAGGTCCACTACTTCTACCGTGTAGGGCTCGGTGTCCCAGCCGAGGAACTTGTAGGAGACATAGCCGTCGATGTCGCCGCCCGGACCGTAGTGGAGTGCAACCTTGATGGCCGGATCCTCCTTGCCGTCGCGGGCCAGGGATCCGGATGCAAGCTGCCGGTACCAGTCCTGCCGGCCGATGGACCCCGGGGTAAGCCGGTGCACCCGCTCGAAGACCTCCGGCGCCAGTTGCAGCAGGGCCTTGGGATCTGCAATCTCCACGCTTCCCGAAGGCAGGTGCAGCAGGTTGAAGCGCGCGGTGGTGTCCACCTTGACTGCGCGTTCAAAGCTTGAGACGCCGTAACCGAATCGGCCGTAGATGGCCCCCTCCGAGGCAGTCAGGGCAGCCATGGCAATGCCGTCGTCCTTGGCGAGTCGCAGGTCCTCGCTCATCATGCGCCGCAACAGGCCGCGCCGCCGGTGGGAGGTACGGACCGTCACCGACGTGACCATCTGGGATTCGAGCATCCGGCCAAATCCGATATTGAGGGTCTTGCGGAAGGTTGCGAAGGTAGCCACCGGCACCGTTGCCGGCATGGAGGACGGCGCCACCGCGCCAGTCTGGTAGACGCCGGTGAGCACGCGGCCGTCAGCCTCGTACGTGGCGAGCGACTTTGCCACATGCTCGGGCGCCCTGGTGGATTCGTGGAACCCGAAAGAGACAGCACGCGACCACGCTTCCGCCTCCGCGTAACCGTCCTTGCCCTCGGAGACCGCGCCAAAGCGCCGGATTTCATAGTTGCCACTCAGTTCAGCCACGGTTACGAGCCTAGTCATGGCCCGCGGCCGTCGCCAGTCACGCACGCACCACATTCGCAGCTCCGCTGCAGGCACCCGCCTTCGGCATCCTGTTCAAATACAGCTGCAGCATCCTGGGCCAATGCACAGTGCGCGGGCAGCCTTGGGGGTCTAAGTTAGAGCAGGACGTGACGCGCTTCACAAGCGGGGGACAAGCGGTCTGCGCCCCACGCGAATTTTCTGCCCGCAGCACCCGACCCTAGCGAGGACACATGCAAGTTTCCCAAGCGGAACAAACACCGGACGCATCCCTGCTGAAAGTCCTGGGCAACTGGGACGCCCTGGCACTCGGATTCGGAGCCATGATCGGCTTCGGCTGGGTGGTCCTCACCGGCGGCTGGATCGCGTCGGCCGGCACCATGGGGGCCGTCCTGGCAATGATCACCGGCGGCGCCATCATGGGCGTGGTGGGCCTGACCTACGCCGAGCTGACAGCGGCCATGCCGAAGGCCGGCGGTGAGCACAACTTCCTGCTCCGCGGGATGGGCCCCCGGTGGTCCTTCATCGGTTCCTGGGCCATCACCGGCGGGTACATCACCATCGTCGCCTTTGAGGCCGTGGCACTGCCCCGGACAGCGCAATACCTTTTTCCGAACCTCAGCCAGATCCCCCTGTGGGAAGTGGCGGGCTACCAGGTGCACCTGACATGGGCGCTGGTCGGGGCAGTGGCAGCAGTGGTGATCACCGGAATCAACATCCTCGGTGTGAAGCTTGCCGGCGTTGCCCAGACGTTCGTGGTGGTTTTCCTGCTCGTCATTGGCCTGATGCTGGTATTCGGCTCCTTCGTTGGAGGTTCGGCGACCAACATGGAGCCCTTCTTCACGGGTGGCCTGAACGGCTACTTCGCTGTCCTGGTGGTTGTCCCGTTCCTGTTCGTGGGCTTCGATGTCATCCCGCAGTCAGCCGAAGAAGTGAACATCCCGGCCCGGCAGATAGGCAGGCTCGTCGTCGTCGCCGTCATCCTCGCAACCATCTGGTACGTCATGACAGTTTTGACCACGTCCTCGGCGATGCCCGCGGGCGAGATCGCACAGGCTGACATTGCAACAGCCGATGCCATGGGTGCGCTATTCGGCAGTGACGTGATGGCGAAGATCCTCATTGCCGGTGGCATCGCGGGAATCCTGACCTCATGGAACTCGCTGCTGCTGGGCGCCTCGCGCCTGATGTTCTCGATGGCGCGTTCCGGAATGCTGCCCGCGTGGTTCGCCAAGCTGCATCCGAAGTACCGCACTCCGGTCAACGCGCTCCTGTTCATCGGCGTGCTGTCCTTCGTTGCGCCGTTCTTCGGCGTATCGATGCTCGGCTGGCTTGTTGATTCGGGGGCGCCCAGCATCGTTATTGCCTACATCCTGGTCGCCGTGGTGTTTGTGATCCTGCGCCGGCGCGAGCCCGGTATGGACCGGCCGCTCCGCGTGGGCGGCCAGGGCAACGGCGGCATCGTCATCGGCATCACCGCTGTGGTTCTCTGCGTCGGGCTCCTCAGCCTCTACATGCCCGGCATGCCCGCAGCCCTCACCCCGCCGCCATGGATCCTGTTCGGCCTCTGGTGGGTGCTTGGAGCAGTCCTCCTGTTCCGGATCCCGTCCGGCATCACCCCCGGAGAGGACGCGGAGCACAACCTCCTGGAGCGGCTGAGGCAGCGGCGGGAGTCGGCAAGGAACAGCTGACAGGCAGCCCTCCCTGGGAGGGGCTGGGCTTACCGGCAACGCAGAAGAGGTGGGACGGTTTCCGTCCCACCTCTTCTGCGTTGTGCGTGGCTTAGTGTCCGGCGTCGTACCAGCTGGGTCCGACGCCGATCTGGACCTCCAGCGGAACGCTGAGGTCCGCTGCGGCGGCCATCTGCTCGGTCACCAGTTTCTCCACCGCTGCGCGTTCGCCCGTGGCGACTTCCAGGACGAGTTCGTCATGGACCTGGAGCAGCATCCGTGATTTCAGTCCCTGGGCCTTCAGTTCAGCGTGGACACCGAGCATGGCACGCTTGATGATGTCCGCCGCCGAGCCCTGGATGGGGCTGTTCAGTGCGATGCGCTCGGCGTTTTCGCGCAGCTGCCTGTCCGTGCTGGTCAGGTCCGGCAGGTACCGGCGGCGGCCCTCGATGGTGGCGGTGTAGCCGTCCACGCGGGCCTGGTCGACGACGCCGCGGAGGTAGTCCCGGACGGCGCCGAACCGGTCGAAGTAGTCCTTCATGAGGGTGCGTGCCTCATCCACGGAGATCTCCAGCTGCTTGGACAGGCCGAAGGACGTCAGGCCGTAGGCCAGGCCATAGGACATGGCCTTCACCTTGGAGCGCATGGCGCTGGTGACCTCTTCGGTGGGCACGTGGAAGATGTTCGAGCCGACGAACCGGTGGAGGTCCTCGCCGTCCTTGTAGGCCTGGATGAGGCCCTGGTCGCCGGACAGGTGCGCCATGATGCGCATTTCAATCTGCGAGTAGTCTGCGGACAGCAGGCATTCATAGCCCTCCCCCACCACGAAAATGCCGCGGACGCGCCGGCCTTCCTCGCTGCGGATGGGGATGTTCTGCAGGTTGGGGTTGTTGGAGGAGATCCGGCCTGTTGCTGCCACGTTCTGCGCGTACGTGGTGTGGATGCGGCCGTCCTCTGCCACCGATTTTTTCAGGGATTCAAGCATCTGGCGGAGCTTGGCGGCCTCACGGTGGGCCATGAGCTGCACCAGGAACTCGTGACCCGTTTTTTCCAGCAGGTTCTTCAGCGACGCGGCATCCGTGGTATAGCCGGACTTGATCTTCTTGGTCTTGGGCAGCTGGAGTTCCTCGAAGAGGACAGTCTGGAGCTGCTTGGGCGAACCCAGGTTGACCTCGTGGCCGATCGCCGCGAATGCCTGTTCCTGTGCCTGGTCGATGACCCCGGCCAGGTCGGCGATCTGGTCATCCATGCGTGCCATGTCAATCCCGATGCCCGCGAGTTCCATGTCCGCCAGGACCCGGCTGACCGGCAGCTCCAGGGTGGAGAGGAGTTCCTCTGCCCGGCGCTCCTTCAGTTCCGATTCGAAGTAGCTGCTGAGGGCAAGGACGACGGCGGCGGCCTGGACCAGTGCGTCGGCGGCGGCGTCGTCCTCGCCGTCGAAGGAGAGCTCCAGCTGCCCTGCCTTGGCTGTTGCGCCCGGGATGCCCACGTTCAGGTGGTGCTGGGCCAGCTCGGCGAGTTCATAGGTGCGCCGGTCGGGCTGGATCAGGTAACCGGAGATGGAGGTGTCGTCCACGACGCCTTCCAGCTCCAGCCCACGGGAGGTCAGGGCTTTGAGGGCGGCCTTGAAGCCGTGCATGACCTTCGGAGAGCCGGGGTCGCGCAGCCAGGCAGCCAGGACGTTCTCCGTGTCGGCGTCCTGTCCGGACAGGTCAATGTAGGCGGCGGCGCCGTCCCGGACGATGGCCAGCGCTGCGGCGTCCTCGCCGATGCGGCCAGGGATAAGGTCCACAGCGAGGGCGGAGCGTTGTCCGGCGCCGGCGGCCAGGAATGCGGACAGTTCCGCGGCGTCAGCCGGGGTGACGTACTCGGGAGTGTCGATGCTCTCCCGCTCGGCGGCCGGCTTGTCCTCATCGCCGTACAGCGCGAAGAGCCTGTTGCGGATGGTCTTGAATTCGAGCTTGTCGAAGAGGTCCTCAAGTGCTGCCTGGTCCGGGCGCGGCTGGTACAGGTCATCGAGTGTGACGGGGAGTTCAAGGTCCGTGTGGAGCTGGTTCAGCCGGCGGTTCCGCTTCACGGCGTCGACGTTCTCGCGCAGCGCGTCGCCCACCTTGCCGCCAATGGAATCCAGGTGTTCCAGGACGCCCTCAAGCCCCCCGTAGAGGTTGATCCACTTGGCCGCGGTCTTCGGTCCGACGCCGGGCACGCCCGGGAGGTTGTCCGCAGTTTCGCCCACCAGTGCGGCGAGGTCGGAGTACCTGCCGGGGCTGACGAAGTACTTTGCCTCGATGGCGGCGGCATCCATCCGCGGAATATCGCTGACGCCCTTCTTGGGGTACAGCACAAAGACGTTGTCCGTGATGAGCTGGAACGCGTCCCGGTCCCCTGACACCAGCAGAACCTCGTACCCTGCCTTTTCACCCATGGCCGCGAGGGTGGCCAGGATGTCGTCAGCCTCATAACCGGGCATTTTGATGGTCTTGATGCCCCAGGCCTCCATGACCTGCCCAATGAGGTCGATCTGGTTGTTCATTTCCCGGGGAGTTTCGTTCCGGCCACCCTTGTATTCGCTGTATTCGGTCTTGCGGTGGGTGGACTCGTCAGAGACGTCGAAGGCCACGGCGATGTGGGTTGGCTGCTGCTCCTTGATCAGGTTGATCAGCATGGAGGTAAATCCGTGGATGGCGTTGGTGTGCTGCCCGTTGGTGGTTGAGAACTTGTCCGCAGGGAGCGCGAAAAAAGCGCGGAATGCCATGGAGTGGCCGTCCAATACCAGCAGCCGCGGCTGGCCGGTCATGGGGACTACGGGGGCAGCGGTCGCTGAAACGGACCCGCCGGCCGGGACCCCAACGTTGTCCTGGCCTGCACCTTCCCCGACTGCAGCGTCTCCGAGGGCGATTGAGCCCTGCGGGGCGTTGTCCTCCTGCAGGGTTTGGGACGGGAAAGGGGCCGGTTTGGTTGTTTCACTCACAGGTGCCAGCCTAGTTGCCATGATGGACAATTTCACGCCCGGCCCCTTCGCCGAAGAGCTTTCCGCCGCCGGCATCCCTGAGCACCTGCACGCCTGGCTTGGTCGGTTCGGGATCGGCGCCCTGGTGGTGAAAATGGGGATCCGGTTCCAGGAGATGAGCCCCGAGCGCAGCGTTGCCACCATGCCGGTGGAGGGCAACACACAGGTCGCTGGAATCCTGCACGGCGGGGCGCACGTGGTGCTCGCCGAAACACTGGGGTCCTTCGCCGCCGGGATGCACGCCGGGCCGGGCCGTCACGCGGTGGGCATCGAGGTCAACGCCACCCACCACCGCTCCATCTCCACCGGAACCGTGACGGGAACGTGCACCGCCATCCATTTGGGACGGACCCTGGCCACCCATGAGATCGTGATGACTGACGAGCAGGGCAGGCGGCTGTCCACGGCACGCATCACCAACATGATCCGGGACAACGTCCCGAGCCCGGCCCGGAAGGGGTCGATCAGTCCATCGCAGGGAACGACTGACGACGGCTGACAGTGACGATGCAGACGGCGGCCGCGTAACCTCAACCCATGGGAAGGATCAGCGGAATCTGGGTTGCCGGTGTCTTATTGCTGCTGACCGCGTGTTCCGCTGCACCGGCGTCAATTGCTGAATCTGAACACGCGGGCGGGCTCCCTGTACAAGCAATCACTGCGACTCAGGACTCCTCCGGCCGAGACCTTGCATACCCTTTTCCCACGGCAGGCTGGCTGGACGGCGGCGCCAGGTTCGCCGTTGTGCTGGCCGGCAGTTCGAGCTGCCCTGCGTTTCCGTCCTCCATCGACGTTGCCGATGCTTACACCATTAAGCTTGGCCTCGACACCCGCGGCGGACCCGCCTGCACAGCCGACATGGCGCCACGCACCTACATCATCAGGACTCCTTCCGATATAGACAGTTCGCGTCAGGTGACACTCCTGTTTGGCGAAACCACCGTGGCGCTGCCGCCGCTGTAGCCGACCGGCTGCCGGGCCCAATCGGCGACGGCACAAGTCGCCTGGACGCCAGCATGCGGGGCAGGATTGGCGGTTTCCGCTGGCAGCAAAGCCTCCTGGGAAATCTTCCGCGGGTGTGCTGTCCGCGTGATTGTCAGACCCCCTTGCCATGATGGGTTTATGGGCAGCGAAGCGGTGGCGAGGGCGTTTGCGGATATCAGGGCCGCCCTTGCCGTGCTCAACGCTGAGGTGGACGGGTGCGGTTCAGAGCCGTTCTCGGCTGCCGATCCGTTGGCCGGGCTGGCGGACGGGAACCTGGACATCCTCGCCGGCGCGGCGGCTGTGGAGGCCGGCATGGCGGGGTTGAAGGCCCGTGCTGCCATGAAGTATGCCGACACCGCCCATGCCCTGGCCCCTCCCGGGATGCCGGTGCAGGCGCAGGAAATGGCTGTGGCCGCCGAGATCGGGTGCGTGCTGGCCATCGGGCCGCGGGCCGCCAGCGCGTTCCTGGCCGTATCCCACGCCCTGACCAGCACCCTTCCCCTGACACTCTCGGCCCTGCAGGCCGGAACAATTTCCTGGCAGCACGCCCTGGCCCTGGTGGACGAGGCAGCCACCCTCGACCCCGCCGGCGCCGCCGCCCTCGAAGCCCACTTCCTGGACCCCGACACCCCCAGGCCCGCCACCGCGGCCACGATCGGGGAAATACCCGCGCACCGGCTCCGGCACAAGGCCCGCACCTGGCGCGAACGCCACCACGCCGAGAGCATCGAGAAGCGCCACGCCAAGGCCGTGGCGGACCGGCGGGTGGAATACCGGCCGGACCAGGACGGCATGGCCTGGCTGTCGGCCTGCCTCCCAGCCCATCAGGCAATGGCAGGATGGAACCGGCTCAACGCCCTCGCCCGGGCCGCACAAGGACCTAACGAGCCCCGCACCCTCACCCAGATCCGGGCCGACCAGTTCGCCTCAGCGATCCTCACCAACGGCACCAATCCCGCCCACTCGTCGCCGATCCGGGCGCAGGTCCTCGTCACCGTGCCGGTATTCTCCCTGGCGGGAGAGACCGGTGAGCCGGCCATGCTCGACGGCTTCGGGCCCATCCCGGCGTCCATGGCACGGGACCTGGTTGCGAACGGTGCTGATTCGTTCCACCGGGTCCTTGTTGATCCGCGGGACGGGGCGCCGCTGGAAATCGGCCGGACCAGCTACCGGGTTACCAAGGCGATGCGGAACTGGCTGCGGATGCGGGACGGCACATGCCCCTTCCCCGGCTGCAGCAACAGCTCCCTGGATAACGAGGCAGACCACCTCCTGGCCTGGCAGCACGGCGGGACCACCGGGATCAGCAACCTCGGACAACCCTGCCCGAAGCACCACAAACTTCGACACACCACCGGCTGGGAACCAACACCCGCCACCAAGGATGACCCACCCGGCTGGACCTCACCCACCGGCCGCCACTACAAAAGCGAACACCAGGACTGGGAACCACCCCACTGGCCGGAGTCTGCCCTGTCCGCCATGCCCGCGCGACTAAAACCGGAGGAGCAGCCCCGGGAACGTCATAAGGGACAAGCGCACCGCCCGCCGCCCTACCCGCCCACGCCCGCCGCCCCAGGTGGCTTCGCGGATCTTCTACATCGCGGGCTATCCCAGGCAGAAGTCGAGCTGGAAAAGTTCTTCTATGGCAGCGGCTGACCGGGCGGCTGCGCGGTCATTGACCTGCACGCCCTGCGCTGTGCGCCGTTGACCTAAGTGCCGCTGGCCGCGCGGCCGTCCGAGAGGTACCGCAGCTCAACGATGCCCCTGCCCATGGTGCGGGAGGCAACCAGCTCAAGCGGCGGCGTCGGCCCTTCCAGGGGGAGCAGCCGCTTGCCGCTTCCCAGAACCACGGGAATCACCGACAGGATGATTTCATCCAGCAGGCCGGCAGCAAAGAACTGAGCCGCCAGGTTGCCGCCGCCCACTACCCAGATGTTTTTGCCGCCCGCGGCCCGTTCGAAGTCCGCTGCGAATTCGGTCACGTCCCCGCGGACGAACGTGATGTCAGAGCCCGCCGGCGCCGCATACTCATGGTGGGTGAACACATAGGACGGAGTATCCGGATAAGGCCAGTTGTCCGGTTCGTGTTCCAGAAGCCACGAATAGGTTTCACCACCCATGACGATGCAGCCCACACCCGCCATAAACGAGTCATAGCTTTCCTTGCCGCCCTCGAAACCGTCGAACTGCAGGAGCCAGTCCAGGTCATCAGTGGGGGTGGCAATAAAGCCGTCCAGGGATGCGGCAACGTAGTACTGGATGTGAGGCATGGGCCAAGCCTAACCAACCGCACCTGCCCCTGCCAGAGACTGGTTGGACCCGCGGAGGGGGAGCAGGAACTGCCTCAAGCGAAGACAGTGGCGGGCAATGCCGGCGTTAACCTGACGCAGCGACAGGGGGCCTGGTCAGCCGGAGAAGTACGGAATGATCAGGTACAGCCCGAAGAGAACCGCCAGGCTGCACAGGCCGAAGCAGATGTAGGCAAGGGACCGCTTAATGCCCGGGGACGTCTGCTGAACGTCAGCGGCGATGGCGGTGAGCCGCACGCCGAGCGAGTACAGGACCACAACTGTTACCGCGGCCGTCAGAGTGGCGCCGGCAACGGTCAGGAGTTCCAACCACTTCATCTCTGAGTCTCCTTCTGGTTGTTGGCGTCAGCGTCAGCCTCTGCCTGCGCTTTGGCTTTGGCGTGGGCGCGCGCACGCGCCATGGCCTTCTTCTTGGCAAAGCGCACGGCCTGGCCGGCTTCCTCCACCTCGATGGCGTTGTGGTGGCCGACGGCGGACTTGCGTGAGTAGAAGAACATAAAGAGGACAGCAGCGGTGCCGGCAACGGCGGCGATCAGGACGCCGATGACACCGGTCTTCACCAGCAGGGCGGTCAGGGCCCCCACAATGCCTGCTGCCGGAAGAGTGAAGAGCCAGCCCAGGGCGATCTTTCCCACCATGCTCCAGCGGACGCTGGTCCCCTTCCGGCCCATGCCGGATCCGATAACGGAACCGGACGCCACTTGGGTGGTGGAGAGGGCAAAGCCGAGGTGCGAGGACGCAAGGATCGCGGACGCGGTGCTGGTCTCCGCCGCGAAACCCTGGGCCGGCTTCACTTCGGTGAGGCCGGCACCCATGGTGCGGATGATGCGCCATCCGCCGGCGTAGGTGCCGATGGCGATGGCGAAGGCACAAGCGGCAATGACCCAGAACTGGGGGCCGGATCCGGCCTCCTGGGTGCCTGCGGCGATCAGGACCAGGGTGATGATACCCATGGTCTTCTGGGCGTCGTTGGTGCCGTGAGCCAGGGCCACCAGGCTTGAGGTGAAGATCTGTCCGGTCCGGAAGCCGCCGCGCTTCTGGGTGAGCTTGCTGCCGGTCTCCGGGTCATGCCGGGACGTCAGGGCGTATGCCAGGCGCGTGCAGATGTAGGCGACAATACCGGCGATCAGCGGGGCGAAGATGGCGGGGAGGATGACCTTTTGCATCAGGCCCTCGAGGTTGATCGAGTTGAAGCCGATGCCGGCGATCGCGGCGCCGATCAGACCGCCGAACAGCGCATGCGAGGAACTCGACGGCAGGCCCTTGAGCCACGTGATCATGTTCCAGAGGATGGCACCCATGAGGCCGGCGAAAATGATGTCCGGCGTGATCTGGATCCCGTCCGACCCTTCCCGGATGATTCCGCCAGAGACCGTCTTGGCCACCTCGGTGGAGAGGAATGCGCCCACGAGGTTCAGGATGGCCGCCAGGGTCACCGCTGTCTTCGGCTTGATGGCGCCGGTTGCAATGGGCGTGGCCATGGCATTCGCGGTGTCATGGAAGCCGTTCGTGAAGTCGAAAAATAGTGCCAGTGCGATGACCAGCGCCACCATGAAGGTGATATCCACCTGTTGCCCAATCTGCAGAGTCGACGTTCAGCAGTTTCATCTCCCCCGGCTGCCTTGCACAGCATAATTCACCAGCTGTTCGCGTGGAATGACCTGTGGCGTTAACACAACCGGCGTGAAACCTTATCGATCGTACGCGTCCGCGGCATCAGGTCAAAACAACGGCCGCACCAGAAATGACTGCACCCGCTGCAGTTCGGCAGGCGAGATTCCGCGCCTCGGGTCCGGGGACAATGGCAGGATCCGGCGGCCAAGGAGCCTGGCCCAGGACTGCGCCTCCGCCTCGAACCCAAGCTGGTCGTCGATCCAGGCCACGGCTTCCGGACCGGTCTCTTCCACATCATCCTGAATGGCCGCAAGCTTCCACCAGCCGGCGCCCGTGCCTGCCCCATCCGCCGTCAGGTATGGCCACCGTGCCCCGTCCAGGCCGATGGCCGGGCACAGATACTGCGGCGCGAGTTCTTCCCAGCTTGTGAGCCAGACGCACCGCACCCCTGCCATTGCGGCGATTCCGTTCAGTGCGTCCACCAGTTCAGGTGCGTAGGCCACGGGCAGGAGCCCAGCAGTCGAATGTTTCCAGCCGGATCCCCAGCCGCTGGAGCCTTCCGGTCCGAAAGGACAAATAACGCCGTCGACATCGATATAGAGAGTGCGGGTCACGGCCGGGGTCCAGAGAACCTAGTGGTGCCGGAAGTCCGACGGTTCGCGGCCGGCGTCAAGCCCTGGCGCTACCTGCCCCTCCAGGGCAGCAACGGTGGCATCCGGCAGGACGATCAGGCCATCGAGTTCGCGGCGGGCGCGCTTGTAGGCCGCCTGCCTTTCGGCTGGAGTGGCGGCATGGTCCCCGGCGATCCTCAGCAGCTGCCGGGCAGTGGCGAGCCGTTCACGCTCCGGGCCGGTGAACTTGCTGTCCCGGATCCGGCGGGCTTCACGTTCGGCCACCTCCAGCGCCACCGCGAAACTGTCGACTGCCTTCCGGTAGGCCTCCAGCCGCGAGGGCGAGCCCATGTCCGCCGGGGAATCCGGGCGCTGGCCGTCCGCCTCCCTTTTTGCCCGGAGGAAGGCCACAGTGAGCGGTTCACGGACGTCGGTCATGAGCGGAAAATCGATGAGCTTCCCAACGTCCAGCTCGTAGTCCAGCCAGCGCTTGTTGATGGAGTCGTGGGTGGCAACAAGCGCTTCTACGTCCGCTGCGGAGGCCCTTTCGAGTTCATGGGACTGGTTCTTGAGCTTGTACAGCTCCACTTTTCGCTGGTGCCGCCGCTCGCCGGCCTTGCGCAGCGAGTTGGTCCAATGCCCGGCAAAGGCGATCGCGGGGAAGACCAGCCACCATGTGTCGTCAAGGAACTCAAAGAGGGATTCCACGCCTCAATCCTCGCACCGCCCGGAACCCTCCTCAAGAACCCGCAGCCACCCGATAAAGCCGCACGCCAGAAGGCGGATCAGCCCTGGGGAGTTTCCGCGGCCCCCTGGGCGCTGTTGACGTTGACCAGCCAGGCCATGCCAAAGCGGTCCGTGCACATGCCGAAAATGTCACCCCACGGCGACTGCTCCATGGGCACGGTCACCGTCCCGCCGTCGCCGCTGAGCTTCTGGTAATAGCCGCGAAGTTCCGCTTCATCGTCGCCGCTGAGGGAGATGGAAATGGACGCCCCCGGCGTGTACCCCATGCTGTTCGGAGTGTCGGCGCCCATCAGCACCATCCCCTTGCTGGTGGTGAGCATGCCGTGCATGATCTTCTCCGACTCCGCTGGATCATCGCTGGCCTGGAACTCTCCGAAGGTGCTCAGGGTCAGCTCGCCGCCAAAGACGGACTGGTAGAAGTTCATCGCTTCGCGGGCGTTGTCGCGGAAGCTGAGGTAGGGATTGAGGGTGGTCGGCATGATGGATCTCCTTGGCGTGGGGACGGAACATGGTGGAACCAGTCACCATCCTGCCTCAAAGCAGGGGCAGGTGGTAGGGGAAACGGGGCGGGTGGTGCACAAGTGTCCGGCTGGGCCGTAGGCTCTGGGTCATGGCCAGATACTTTGACGTTCACCCCCAGGACCCCCAGCCGCGTGCCATCACCCAGGCCGTGAAGATAGTGCTCGACGGCGGCCTGATCGCCTACCCCACGGATTCCTGCTACGCGCTGGGCGCCCAGGTGGGCAACCGGGACGCACTGGACCGGATCAGGAGCATCCGCCGTCTGGACGACAAGCACCACTTCACGCTGGTCTGCCGGGACTTTGCCCAGCTGGGACAGTTCGTGAACATCGGGAACGATGTCTTCCGCAGCATCAAGGCCGTCACCCCCGGCGGCTACACGTTCATCCTTCCGGCAACGAAGGAAGTTCCCAAGCGCCTGCTGCATCCCAAGAAGAAGACCGTGGGTGTGCGGATCCCGGACAACCGCGTGGTCCAGGCGCTGCTGGCAGAACTGGGCGAGCCGCTGCTCTCAAGCACCCTGCTGCTGCCCGACGAGGAGGACCCGCTGACCCAGGGGTGGGAAATCAAGGAACGCCTGGACCACCAGGTGGACGCCGTGATCGATGCCGGCGACTGTGGTTCCGAACCCACCACCGTGGTCGACTACTCCACCGGGGTGGCAGAGGTGGTCCGGCGCGGAACCGGCGACCCGTCCCGCTTCGAATAGCCGGCCCGATTCTCCGGTCAGGCCGCAGGTATATCGGCGGCGGCCCGCCCCTTGCGGGGTGGGCTAGTCCTGCTTCCGCGCCCTGCTGGGCTGCACCCGGGGCGGCTCGCCCGGCATTTTGGGGTAATCCGGCGGGAAGGGGAGCTCGCCAAGCCCGGACTTCAGGTCGCGGTCCCACCATCCGAGCAGGGTGTCAATGGTCCCCGGGTTGCTGTGCATGTCCGCCCAAGGGTCACCGGCCGTTTTAAGCCGGTCCGGCACGGTCAGGATGGTGAAGTCCTTCGGGTCCACGTTTCCCAGCTCGTCCCAGGTGATGGGGCAGGACACTGGCGCATGGGCCAGCGGCCGCGGGCTGTAGGCGCCTGCGATGGTCCGGTCCCGGTTCGCCTGGTTGAAGTCCACGAACACCCGCTGGCCGCGCTCTTCCTTCCACCAGGCCGTGGTGACCTTGTCCGGCATACGCCGTTCCAGTTCCCGGGCGGCGGCGATCACCGCATGCCGGACGTCGAGAAATTCCCTGGTGGGTTCGACGGGCGCATAGACGTGCAGGCCGCGGTTGCCGGAGGTCTTGATGAAGCATTCCAGGCCTGCCTCTGCCAGCACCTCCTTCAGCGCCAGGGCAGCCGGGACGGCGTCGTCGAAGTCCGTTCCAGGCTGGGGGTCAAGATCGATCCGGAGCTGGTCGGGGTTGTCCGTGTTGTCCGCGCGTGAAGGCCAGGGGTGGAACACGATGGTGTTCATCTGGACTGCCCACACGGCGGCGGCGGGTTCGTCAAGTATCAGCATGGGGTGAGACCGGGCACTCGGGAACACCACGGGGGTGGACCGGATGAACTCCGGGGCACCCTTTGGCGGGTTCTTGGAGAAGAACATCTCCCCCTCGATGCTGCCCGAGAACCTCTGCAGCGCCACGGGCCTGCCGCCGTTGGCAGCGATGAATGCTTCCCCGACGTCGGTGATGTACCGCGCCAGGTCGAGTTTGGTGATTCCGGGTTCCGGCCAGATCACCCTACTGGGGCTGGAGATGCGCATCTCGCGCTCGCCGTGGGGGCCCTGAACCGTAAGGGTGGTCTGTTCACTCGCCATGGGGACAACGTACACCCCAGGATCGGAGGACCGGCAGATTTGCGCAGCCGGTCCGGCAAGATGGAGACATGTCCGTTTCAGCATCAGACTTCCGCATCCCCGTGGGCGAGGGCACGGTGGGCGCCGCCTTTGCCCGCCCCGACAACCCGACCGCCACTGTGGTGGTGGCCCATGGTGCCGGCGCCGGCATGGATCATCCCTTCATGCACGGGTTTACCGGTGGGTTGAACTCGCTGGGAATTGCCACCCTGCGCTTCAACTTTCCCTACCGGGAGGCGGGGCGGAAATTTCCGGACCGGCCGCCCGCGGCCATCGCCGCCTGGCGGGCCGCTATGGCGGCTGCGGCGGAGCGGGCGGCGGAATACGGCGATACCGGCCCGCTGTGGGCTGCCGGCAAGTCGTTCGGCGGACGGATGGCCTCCATGGCCGTCGCGGAGGGGATGGAAGCCGCCGGGCTGGTGTTTCTTGGGTACCCACTGCATGCTCCGGGGAAGCCCGACAAGCTCCGGGACGAACACCTGTACGGCATCACTGCGCCCATGCTTTTCCTCCAGGGCAGCCGGGACACGTTCGCTACCCCCGAACTCCTTGAGGATGTTGTGGGCAGGATCGGGCCCTCAGCCGTCCTGCAGTGGGTGGACGGCGGCGACCATTCCTTTGCGGTGGCAGGCCTCAAGCGTTCCGCGGCGGAGGTGGGTGCCTCCCTGGCGGAGCCGGTGGCCCGCTTTATCCGCTCCTCCGGCTGACGCCGGACGCGTTCCAGGGGCCGGCCCGGCGGAAGTGCGGCCGTCAGGCCGCTTCTTCGTGCCACCAGCCTTCCCAGGCTGCCGAGGTGAGCTGCCCTTCGGGGAATTCCGTGCTTCCGGTTCCGCCTGCGTGGAACCGGCTGTCATCGCTCCGGCGGCCGTCGAGCAGGAGATTGAGGTTGTTGAGGAGAAACATTCTGTAGGTCCTTCCATGTCTGCGTGTGGACCACTCTGTCCAGGTGGAAACGAGCCTATGCGGCGCATGTTTCAGCGCGTCGACGCGAAGTAACAAGCGTGTATCGGACATCTCACTCACGGAACACCGACTGGGGAGGCCGTCCCGGCGGGACGCTAGTTCCGCTGTTTGGTCCGTGCAGTGGCGGGCGCGGACCAGGGATCTTCGGGCCAGGGATGCTTGGGGTAGCGGCCCCGCATTTCGGCGCGGACCTGGGCGTAGGGTCCGGACCAGAAGGACGCCAGGTCGCCGGTGACAGCCAGCGGCCGCCGGGCCGGTGAGAGCAGATGGAACAGCACCGGCACCCGGCCGTTGACCAGGCGGGGCGTCGCGGCCAGGCCAAAGCACTCCTGGAGTTTGACGGCCACCACCGGCGGCGCCGTCACGTCAGACCACTCGGGGTAGTCAATCCGTACCCTGGAGCCACTGGGAACTTCCAGCAATTCGGGCGCGAGCTCGTCCATCCTGGCTGCCTCCGGCCAAGGAAGCAGCCGCCGAAGGGGCTCAGCAAGGTTAATCGTGTTCACGTCCGCACCGGCCGCAAGCGACTCAAGCTCGGGTCCCAGCCAGTCCTGCAGCCGGCCGAGGAGTCCGGCCTCCGACACGTCCGGCCACGGCTCCCCCAGCTCGCGGTGCAGGAAGGCGAGACGCCTGCGCAAGGCCTCTGCCGCCGTCGACCAGTTAAGGGCAGCCAGTCCTTCCTGCTGCAGCGCTGCTTCCACCGCGGCGCGGCCTTCGGCAGGCGACGGTCGCACGGGCGTGGACGCGAGGACAATAGCGCCCAGCCGCCGGACCTTGCGCGCGGTGACCCGGCCCTGGGTCAAGGCCGCCTCCACGTTCTCGACCAGGAGGTGGGAGGCGGCTGATTCGGCGAGGCCGGCGGAGAGCGGGGCGGCGGCGCGGATCACGGCACCGGTACCGGCCGAGTCCCTGCCTTCGCCTCGGGACACCTCAGCCACTGCCAGCCATTCGTGCCCGGCAAGGCTGCTTCCGGCGGGGAGTCCGGCCCGGGTTCCGGAGGACAGCAGGTACTGCTCTGGCCCGTCGCCGGGAACCCTGCGTGCCACCCGGTCGGGGAAGGCAAGGGCGACGACGGCGCCCACCAGGGCGCTTCCGCCGGCAACGGGCGGTAGTGCGGGAGCGCCTGGCGGGGGTCCCGCCTG
>NZ_JBJURL010000065.1:0-24064 GCF_046097905.1 Pseudarthrobacter sp. NKDBFgelt
AGCTAAGACCCACAGCGCCGATGGTACTGCACCCGGGAGGGTGTGGGAGAGTAGGTCACCGCCGGACACACACTAAAGGGTCGAGGCCCCAACCACTAATGGTTGGGGCCTCCCACATTTAAGACCCACAACACGGGCCCCGCGAAGCCCGGACGACCCACCCCCCGACGCTCTCTCATACAACGTCGCCTTCCCGAACGATCCTCTCTCACATGATGGCGCTTCCCTCCTCGATGCTCTCGCACTTGATGCCGCTTCCCGGACGATCCCGCACTTGATGGCGCTTCCCGAACGATCCTCTCTCACATGATGGCGCTTCCCGGACGATCCTCTCCCACATGATGGCGCTTCCCGGACGATCCTCTCCCACCTTCTGCCGGCAAGGAACGGCCGCAACCCGACATCGAGTGAGAGAGCGTCCAGGGAAACCCCGCATCAGGTGAGAGAGCGTCCCGGGAAACCCCACATCAGGTGAGAGAGCATCCCGGGAAACCCTGCAACAAGTGAGAGAGCATCGCAGGGGAGGGATGAGCGGTAAAGTTGGGCAGCATGGACAGCCTCTTCAGCCACAAGAACGAACCGTCCGGGGGTGACGGCCGCGCCGATTTCGAGCTCCTGGAGCCACTGGTGCACACGGTGGTCGTACCGGGAAGCGTCGCGCATGCCTTCGCTGGCTTCACGGACCACACCCACCTCTGGTGGCCACTGGAATCGTACGGCGTCTATGGGGCCGGCTCATATGTTGAGTTCGAGGAGAACCTCATCCTCGAAACGGCGGACGACGGCCGCACCAGCATCTGGGGAACGCTGGATGACTGGCAGCCTCCGTTGTCATTCCACGCCACCTGGCATCCCGGTACCACGGCGCTGTGGTCCACGGAGCTCCTGGTCGCCTTCCGGGCTGTCCCGGACGGAGCCGAAGTAAGGATATTCCACGACGGTTGGGAGGGGGCTGAAGACCCGGCTGCCACACGGGCCACCTACGCCGAAGCCTGGCCTGAGATCCTTGGGAGGTACGCCCGTTTCATGGGCGCTGCCTGAGCTTGTATTCACGCTGCGGACGAGTGCCTGCCTGGGGCATCCGCCAACGAGCCCCGTCGGGTTTTCCCCCTAGACTTGGGAGAATCCGCGACGACGTAGGGAGGCCAGGTTGGGAAGCATAGTTGACGAGCTGGAGAGGATCCTGGCACCCGGGCAGGTAGACGAGGAGGAAGTCTCCCTCCGCCGGTACGCGGTGGACCAGGCCCCAGTGATCGACTTCCAGCTGCCGCTGGCTGTTGTCTTCCCGGAATCCGTGGAAGAGGTCCAGGCCGTAGTCCGCGCGTGCGCCGGTACCGGCGTAGCCATCGTGGCGCGCGGCGCGGGCACTGGTGTGTCCGGCGGGGCCCACGCCACGAAGAACTGCATTGTCCTGTCCCTGGAGCGCATGGACCGGATCCTCGCGCTCAACCCGGACGACGAGACGGCAGTGGTTGAACCGGGCGTCGTCAATGCTGTCCTGAACGATGCGGCGGCGGACCATGGGCTGATGTACGCGCCCGATCCCGCCAGCTTCCGTACTTCAACCATCGGCGGGAACGTGGCCACCAACGCCGGCGGGCTGCGCTGCGCCAAATACGGGGTCACCCGGGACTCCGTCCTGGCGCTGGACGTGGTGCTCGCGGACGGCTCGCTCATCCATACCGGCCATCAAACGTTCAAGGGGGTAGCCGGCTACGATCTCACGGGGCTTTTTGTAGGCTCCGAAGGGACGCTCGGCATTGTGGTCGGAGTTACCGTGCGCTTGAAGTACCTGCCCCGTGACGTGCATACCGTCGCAGCGTTCTACCCCGACTTCCGGCAGGCCGCCGCAGGCGTCCTGGCAGTGGGAAGGGCCCGGGTCCAGCCAGCCATCATGGAACTGCTCGACGGCGGCACGCTGGCCCAGCTTGATGACATCCACGGGTCCGATCTCTCGACCCGCGGCCGGTCGCTGCTTCTGGTCCAAACCGACGGGTTTGGTGCCGCAGCGGAGGCCCAAGTGGTCCGTGAAGTGCTGCTCGCGGGCGGCGCGGCCGTCACCACTGAAGCCAGCGCGGAGGCTGAACGGCTGGTGGAGCTCCGGCGCCACAGCCGGGGAGTGGAGGTCGACGACGAATACCGCGTGGGCGAGGACGTCGCCGTTCCCCGTTCCCGGCTGGTGGACTACGTTGCAGCCTTGGATGCCATGGCGTTGGACTACGGGGTGCACCTCAAAGTTGTAGCCCACGCGGGAGACGGCAACCTGCATCCCACCTTCTGGATCGACCGGGCGGGCGGCAGTGTGGACGCCGGCGCCCTGGAACGTCTCCAGCGGGTCCTGGACGAGTCCATCACCGCCGCGCTGGCCATGGGCGGCACCATCACCGGCGAACACGGTGTGGGGCAGTACAAGCTGCGCTGGCTGGGCCAGGAGCAGCCGGAGCCGGTCCGCGAGATCCAGCGGAGGATCAAGGAACTGTTTGATCCCGAGGGGATCCTCAACCCTGGAAAGGCAATCTAGCCTTAGTCGTCGGAGTCCGGGTATTCGTCAATCGACTCATCGTCGCCGTAGCGGGACTCTTCCGTCTCCACTTCAAGGATCTTCAGCATTCCCGTGTCCGGGTTCAGCATGATCGCGGCTTCATCACGGCGGTGGCGCAGGATGGAGTCAATGTAGGACTGCACGGCCTCCGCCAGCGGAATGTGCCGCTCCTGCTTCTCCGACATGTACCAGCGGTGCTCCAGGACCTCGTGCACCACTTCTGCCGGTTCCAGCTTGCCCGAGAGGTCCCGCGGGATGGATCTGACGATCGGCTCGAAGATCTGGCTGACCCAGAGGTGGGCGCTGTATTCCTCGTCCATGTTCGGGTTGTTGTCCGCACGGAAGGAGTCCATGTCGTTCAGCAGCCGGCGCGCCTGGTTCTCCTGCGCGTCGATGCCCGTGAGGCGCAGCAGCCGCCGCTGGTGGTGCCCGGCGTCCACCACCTTGGGCTGTAGTTGAATGGTGGACCCGTTCTGGGTGGTCTTGATGGCGTATTCCTCGACGTCAAAGCCGAGTTCGTTGAGCCGCCGGATCCTTGCACTCACGCGCCAGCGCTCACCGAGTTCGAAGGACTCCTTCTCTGTAAGCTCCGCCCAGAGCCGGCGGTAGCTGTCCATGATGAGCTCGCTGGTGGCCACAGGGTCCACCTTCTCCTCGATGAGCCCGCCGTCGAGCAGGTCCATCAGCTCACCGGCGATGTTCACCCGTGCGATCTCGAGGTCGTATTCCCGCTGGCCCGTGGACAGGTCCGGGTAGAGCTCGCCGGTTTCAGCGTCAACCAGGTATGCAGCGAACGCGCCGGCGTCGCGCCGGAACAGCGTATTGGAGAGGGAAACATCGCCCCAGTAGAAGCCGATGAGGTGCAGCCGCACCAGGAGCAGCGCCTGGGCGTCGATGAGGCGCGTCAGGGTGTCCTTGCGGAGCATCTGGGAGAACAGGGCACGGTACGGCATGGAAAACTTCAGGTGCCTGGTGACGAGCACCGGGTTCAGCGGGCGTCCGTCCAGGGTGGTGCGGCCGGTGATGACGGCGACGGGCTCCACGCAGGGGACGTCAAGGCGGGCCAGCTTCCGGAGCATGTGGTACTCGTGGCGGGCCACGTGCTCGGAGGTTTCCTTGATGGCGATCACGGAGCCGCCAAGGTGGGCGAAGCGCACGATGTGGCGGGAGATGCCCCGGGGGAGGGCCGCCAGGTTTTCCGCCGGCCAGTCCTCCAGGGCGATGTGCCAGGGAAGGTCCAGCAGTTCGGGATCGGCCGCAGCCGCCGTGATGTTCAGGGAGCTGGAAACCGAGGCCGCCTTGCCGTCATCGGCGCTGGCGGCAACAAACCGCGGCAGTTTGCCGATCTGCGCGTAGTCGGTGGGTTCGTCGTGCCACTGGGCGCTGTATTCCTCGGTCATGGGGTCAATTCTTCCGTACATAGGGGCGGCCAGCTAATTCTTTTGTCCGCCCGGTTAAAGGCCGACGGCGGCCCGCACCGTTTCGAAGGGTGCGGGCCGCCGTGGGTTGGTTTGATGCCGGCAGGTGGGCCCACGCCGGCAGGGTTCCCTAACCGAAGCGAGGTTAGGGAACCAGTGGGGATTAGTCACCCAGGCGCAGGCCGGTCTTGGTGTCGAACAGGTGCACGTGGCCCGACTGCGGACGGACGTAGATGATCTCGCCCTTCATTGGAGGGCGGCGGCCGTCGACGCGGGCCACGATGTCGTGGTCCTTGCCGTCAAGCGTGGTGTGGCCGTAGACGTAGGCGTCGGCTCCGAGCTCTTCGACGACGTCGACCTCAACCTTCAGGCCTTCGCCCTGGGGCGCAGTTTCGAGGTCCTCGGGACGGCTTCCGAGGGTAACCGTGGAGCCGTGCGCCTCTTCCAGGACGTTGCGCGGCACGGGGTACACCGTTCCGCCGAACTGGACGCCGCCGTCGACGACCGGGAGTTCGAGCAGGTTCATGGCGGGGGAGCCGATGAAGCCGGCAACGAAGACGTTCTTGGGCTTGTCGTACAGGTTGCGCGGGGTGTCAACCTGCATCAGCAGGCCGTCCTTCAGCACAGCAACGCGGTCACCCATGGTCATGGCCTCGACCTGGTCGTGGGTCACGTAGACGGTGGTGACGCCCAGGCGGCGGGTCAGCGAGGCGATCTGGGTACGGGTCTGGACGCGGAGCTTGGCGTCCAGGTTGGAGAGCGGCTCATCCATGAGGAAGACCTGCGGGTTACGCACGATGGCGCGGCCCATGGCGACGCGCTGGCGCTGGCCGCCGGAGAGTGCCTTCGGCTTGCGGTCCAGGTACTGCTCAAGGTCAAGAAGCTTGGCTGCTTCGCGGACGCGCTCGGCGCGCTCTTCCTTGGAGACGCCTGCGATCTTCAGGGCGAAGCCCATGTTGTCGGCCACGGTCATGTGGGGGTACAGCGCGTAGTTCTGGAAAACCATCGCGATGTCGCGGTCCTTCGGCGGAACATCGGTGACGTCGCGGTCGCCAATCAGGATACGGCCGGCGTTGACGTCCTCGAGGCCTGCGAGCATGCGCAGGGAGGTGGACTTACCGCAACCGGAGGGTCCAACGAGGACCAGGAATTCGCCATCGGCGATGTCGATGTTGAGCTTATCGACGGCGGGCTTATCTGTGCCCGGGTACAGACGCGTCGCGTTATCAAAAGTAACTGTAGCCACAGTTATCAATCCCTTCACCGGCAGGTACGTGCCGGACGATCCGTTGTGAATGGTTCATGTTTGTTCAGTTTTGTACTGCAGGCGCCGTCCAGCCGAAACAGGAGGGCATTGAGTGACGCCGCACGGTTCTTGTGCGCCACATCACAAGCAAGAGTATGTCAGATGTTCCGCCAATGGTTGCAAATGTTACGGACGTCACACGTGAGCTTGCACAACCCGCGTGCGCCGCATCACGGCGCTCAAGTCCCGGGATCTTCCTCCGCGACGGCCATGCTGCGCTCCTGAAGCAGTACCTCCAAAAGTTCCGCCACGTGGACCGGCGCCTCTACCCGGTACTGGGCCTGGGTGAAATCCAGGCCCACCTTGACGCCGACGTCCCCCGGCTCCAGCCGAGCCAGGGCGTCCTCGTCCGTGGTGTCGTCGCCGGCGAACAGGACCCCGGTGGCGCCGGTGATTTGCCGCAGGAAGGTGACGCCTTCGCCCTTGGAAGCATTGACCACCGAGGTCTCAAGGACGCGCTTGCCGTCCTTGAGGAACACCCCTTTGCGGTCCTGCAGCAGGGAACGCGCAGCAGCCACGGCATCGTCGGCGACGTCGTCGGGGGCGAGGCGGGTGTGCAGCACCACCCCGGCCGGCTTGTCCTCGAGCATGGTGCCCGGTGCTTCCTTGACGATGTCCTCCAAGACGGCGCGCACCTCGGCAAGGAGCGCTTCTTGCTCGGGTTCGAGCGTCAGCCCGGTGGATCCAGGGCCCAGCCATGCCTCTGCTCCGTGGCTGCCGATCAGGAGGGTGTTCACCGGAGGGGACGCGACGGCGCGCAGGCTGGCGAGGGCGCGTCCGGAGATGAGTGCCGTCGTCGTTCGTGGAAGTACGGCCAGCCCGGCGAAAGCCGTTGCGGAGCGCGGCAGGGGCCGCGCGTCGTCCGCGTGGCCGACGATAGGCGCCATGGTTCCGTCGAAGTCCATGGCCACCAGCAGGTGCTCGGTCCCGGCGATCTCCCGGATGGCCTCCCGAAGTTCAGGAGTCAGCGCGAGCTTGTCCTTCGCGTGGCTGGCATCAGGAGTCATCACGGACAACCTTTTCGTTGAGCGCGTGCAGGAAGTCGGCAGACCAGTGGTCCACATCGTGCTCGAGGATCTGCTTGCGCATGGCCCGCATCCGGCGGCCGGCTTCCCGTGGCTGCATCTCCACGGCGCGCATGATTGCTCCCTTGAGCCCGTCGATGTCGTGGGGATTCATCAGCAGGGCCTGCTTCAGCTGGTCGGCTGCGCCGGCGAACTCACTCAGGACCAGGGCGCCGTCGTTGTTGGTTCGTGCCGTGACGTACTCCTTGGCGACGAGGTTCATACCGTCCCGGAGGGCCGTCACCAGCATGACGTCGGCGGCGAGGTACAGGGCCACCATCTCCTCAACGGGGTAGCTGTGGTGCAGGTAGCGGACGGCAGTGTTCTCGATGGTGTCGTAGGTGCCGTTGATATGGCCCACGGTTCCCTCCACCTCCTCGCGCAGGAGCCGGTACTGCTCAACGCGTTCGCGGCTGGGGCTGGCCACCTGGATCAGGGTGGCGTCACCGACAGAAAGCTTGCCGTCCGCCAGGAGCTCCTCGAAGGCCTTGAGGCGGTGCCGGATGCCCTTGGTGTAGTCCAGCCGGTCCACGCCGAGCAGGATGGTCTTGGGGTTGCCAAGGTCCTGGCGGATCTGGCGTGCCCGCTCAACGATTTCCGGTGTGGCGGCCAGCTCGCTGATGTGCCGCACATCGATGGAAATGGGGAAGGCCTGGGCCCGGGCAATGTGGGTGATCTTACCGTCCGGACCCTTGACGTGCACCTGCTGCTGCTTGACGCTGGCGCCCAGGAAGCGGCGTGCGGACCGCATGAAGTTGCCGGCATCGCTGGTCCGCTGGAAGCCCACCAGGTCTGCTCCGAGGAGCCCGTCGATGATTGCCTGGCGCCATGGCAGCTGGGCAAAAATCTCGGGCGGAGGAAAGGGGATGTGGTTGAAGAACCCGATGCGGAGGTCCGGCCGCGCTTCGCGCAGCATGCGCGGCACCAGCTGGAGCTGGTAGTCCTGCACCCATACCGTGGCGCCCTCGTCGGCATGGCGGACGACGGCGTCGGCGAACCTTCGGTTGACCTTGCGGTAGGCGTCCCACCAGGTCCGGTGGAACTCCGGCGGTGCGATGACGTCGTGGTAGAGCGGCCAGAGGGTGGCGTTGGAGAACCCCTCGTAGTACAGCTCCACGTCGTCGGTACTGAGCTGGACCGGGACGAGGTCCATGCCGCCGTGGCTGAAGGGCTTGACCGTCTCGTCCGGCGCGCCGTGCCACCCCACCCAGGCACCGTCTGTCTTGGTCATCATGGGCGCCAGTGCTGTCACCAGGCCGCCTGGGGAGCGGCGCCAGCCGGAGCCGTCGTCCCCGCTGTCGCCGGGGGCGCAGCGGTCCACAGGCAGCCTGTTGGACACCACCATGAAGTCGTACTTTGTTTCGCCGCCGTGGCCTGCTCCGGCGGCGCCGGACGTCGCCGGGGCGGTGGGTTTTTCCTGGACGGGTGTTTGCATTGCGGCCCCCTGGGGTTGCTTGTGCCTCTCTGCCCACCCTAACGGGACGGAATCTTCCGTGCTATTCGGCCGTTCGTCAACCCCGCCAATACTTGAAGGAGCAAGCTCCCAGCTTTCTCCCCTAAAATGTTTGGAGTTGCCACGAAGTGGTCCCCCCACGTCAACCGACCCAAGGAACACATGAGCCCTGCAAACGAAGTCCGTAAGTCCAAGGCTGAGCGAACCGCGGAGGCGCGCGAAAAGGCGCGCCTGATCCGTGAAGCGCAGCTGAAAAAGGACAAGCGCAACAAACTGCTCATCGGCTGGGGCATCGTGGCGGCTGTCGTGGCCATCCTGGCTGTTGTCGCATTGGTGGTGACCACCAGCATCAGGCAGAACACCCCCATCGCCGACCAGGGGCCCGTGCCCGCCAACGCAAACGTCAATGGCGGCGTGACCCTCCTGGCCAACACCGACGTCAAGCAGACGGATCCTGCCACCGTTGACGTGACCACCCTGACCAAGCCCGAAACCCCGCCCAGCCCCGTGGTGGCACCGGGGGCAGAAGCCGAAGAAGGGCAGCCCGTCAAGGTCATTGCCTACATCGACTTCATCTGCCCGGTCTGCCTGCGCTTCGAAGAGACCTACAACGAGGCACTGACAAGCCTTCGCAATGAAGGCAAGATCACCATGGAGTACCGCCCCCTGGGCTTCCTGGACCGCCAGTCCAGCACCAACTACTCATCCCGGTCCGCCAACGCGGCTGCATGTGTTGCCGACACGGCCCCCGACAAGTACGGGGAATACGTCAATGTCCTCTTCGAGAACCAGCCCGCCGAAGGCGGTGCCGGCCTGTCCGATGACAAGCTGAAGTCCCTCGCCACCGACATCGGTGCGGACATCAACAGCTGCGTGGACGACAAGACCTTCCGCCCCTACGTCAAGTACTCCACGGAATTGGCAGCAAACACCGGCATCACCGGTACGCCCACGGTCTTCATCGACGGCAAGCAGTGGGACGGCGGCACCGACCTGAACGCCGAAATCCAGGCGGCAATCGACGCCAAGGCCTAACACCTTTCCCGCACCTGTACACCCAGCGGCCCGCTCCCGGATTCTTCCGGGAACGGGCCGCCGGCTTTAACCCTGAAACCTGTGGGGGCCGCCGGCGTTTTTACCACCGGCAGCAGTTGGGCTAACCTTATCTAGCGCCGTTCAGGCGCCGCCCGCAGGGGCACGCCTCCTTAGCTCAGTTGGCCAGAGCACCGCTCTTGTAAAGCGGGGGTCGTCGGTTCGAATCCGACAGGGGGCTCCACCGCCAGACATTCCGTTCAGGCCGCCCGCCTCTCCGTGCACCCCGCCAGTTAAGCTGGTGTCATCCGCATGATCAGCCTGCTGATGAAAGGAGCGTGGGTGCCATGCCCAAGACCGGCAAGAACGACCACGCCCGCAAGGAAGAGCTTCCCTCCACCCTGCAGCGCTCTGAGCAAAAGGCCCAGGACACGTTCGCCAAGACCTACGATTCAGCCCTTGAAAGCTATGACAATGACGAGGGCCGGGCTGCGCGGGCGGCCTACGCCTCCCTCAAGCACAGCTACGAGAAGGTGGGAGACCACTGGGAGCCGAAGGAAAAGCGCGGCCCCTCGGACAAGCGGGCCGAGGAGGGCGGCACGTCATCCGAGCCCACCGCGGGAGGGGTGGACGCGAACGCCTCAAAGGAACACCTCTACAAGCTTGCCCAGGAGCTGGACATCGACGGCCGGTCCACCATGGACAAGGACGAGCTGGTCAAGGCCATCCAGAAGGCCAATGACGCCGCCACCCGGAAGGCGCGCGGAAGCTAATCCCAGGCCCTGCGGCTCTTGCCGATCCACCCTCCAGGGTGTCGAATCAGAGGACACATTTCAGTCCGGTCGGATGGCAAAGACGCCAGGAGGTTTCCCATGTCGGTCAAGGGCACCAAGGACCCAGGCAGGACGGCAGCTGGCCGCAACGGAGCCGAATCGCGCCGTGCAGACGCCTCTGCCGGAATTGCCGCGGAGGATCCGGCCAGAATCCGGAATGTGGCGCTCGTAGGCCATTCGGGCGCCGGAAAAACCATGCTCATAGAAGCACTGCTCGCTGCCCAGGGAATGATCACGCGCAAAGGATCCATCCCGGACGGGACAACGGTCAGCGATTCCGACCCCGCTGCCGTGCACCAGCAACGCTCCGTGACCCTGTCTTTGGTGCCGCTGCTGATCGACGGCATCAAAGTGAACCTCCTGGATACTCCCGGTTACCCCGATTTCATCGGCGAGCTCCGGGCGGGCCTGCGCGCGGCGGACGCCGCCTTGTTCGTGGTGTCCGCCGTCGACGGCATCGACGCCACCACCACCGCGCTGTGGGGTGAGTGCGAGCTCATGCAGCTGCCCCGCGCCGTCGCCATCACCCGGATGGACCACCCGCGGGCAGATTACGACGGCGTCCTGGCCGCCTGCCGGAAGTCCTTCGGCGAGGGCGTCCTGCCGCTCTATGTCCCGGTGCGGGCGGGCGGTGAGGTCACCGGCCTGCTGGGACTGCTGTCCGGCACGGTTACGGACTATTCGTCCGGGGAGCCGGCCGCTGCCGTGCGGGCAGCGGATGCGGCGGAACTCGCCGCGTCCGGTGCCGCCAGGGGTGATCTCATTGAGGGGATCATCGCCGAGAGCGAGGACGAGACCCTGATGGACCGCTACCTCGAAGGCGAGGACATCGACACTGATGTCCTCATCGCCGACCTGGAAACCGCCGTCGAACGAGGCACCTTCTTCCCGGTCCTGTCCACGTCGGCCGTGAGCGGGCTGGGCACCGCGGAACTCCTGGAGGTGCTGGTCCGGGCCTTTCCGTCGCCGCCGGACGGCAGCGTGCCCGGGGCGACCGACCTTGGCGGTTCACCAGCAGATGCCTTGCGGTGCGATCCCACGGGACCGCTGGCGGCGGAGGTGGTCCGGACCTCCGTCGATCCGTTCCTGGGCCGGGTGTGCCTGGTCCGGGTTTTCTCCGGGACGCTGCGGGAGGATGCGCCCGTGCACGTCGGCGGCCACGGGCTGGCGGACCGCGGCCACCCGGACCACGACTCGGACGAACGCGTCACGCACCTCTACTCACCGCTGGGGGCCTCCCTGCGGCCTGTGCCGTACTGCGTGGCCGGCGACATGTGCGCGGTGGCCAAACTGGGAAGCGCCGAAACGGGGGACACTATTTCCGGACGGGACCGGCCCCTGCTGTTGGCCACGTGGGAGATGCCCGAGCCGCTGCTGCCGGTGGCGGTGGAACCCGATTCGCGCAGCGACGAGGACGCGCTGGCTCGCAGCCTGGGGAAGATCGCGGCCGGCGATCCCACCCTCCGTGTGGAACGCAACTCAGAAACGCACCAGCTGGTCCTTTGGTGCATGGGCGAGGCCCACGTCGAGGTAGTCCTGGACCGGCTCCGCGACCAGGGCGTGAAACTGCACACGGTGGACGTGGTGACGCCCCTGCGGGAAACCTTTGCAGCACCCGCGGCAGGACACGGCCGGCACGTCAAGCAGTCCGGAGGCCACGGGCAGTACGCCGTCTGCGACATCGACGTGGAGCCGCTTCCCCGCGGCGGGGGGTTCGAATTCGTGGACAAGACGGTGGGTGGCGTTATTCCTGGGACCTTCATCCCGTCCGTGGAAAAGGGCGTCCGTGCGCAAATGGAGAAGGGCGTGAGCGCGGGTTTCCCCGTGGTGGACCTGCGGGTCACCCTGACAGGAGGCAAGGCGCACAGCGTGGATTCCTCGGACGCAGCATTCCAGGCGGCGGGGGCACTGGCCCTGCGGGAGGCCGCGGCGGCCGGGCGGATCCAGCTGCTTGAACCGGTCTCGTCAGTGACCATCTCGGTGGCGGACGAGCACGTGGGGTCAGTGATGAGTGACCTGTCATCCCGTCGCGGCCGGCTCACCGGCACCACGTCCTCGGGCGGGGGCCTGACTGAAATCGGCGCTGAAGTCCCGGACCAGGAGCTCCTGCGGTACGCCGTGGACCTGCGGGCGCTCACCGCCGGAACGGGGCGCTTCCGCCGCCGGTACCTGCGGCATGATCCCGTGCCTGCCAGCTTCAGCCCCTCGTAGCAGCCCTCCAATGAACGCGGCTGCCAGGAAGATCCAGCGCGTCTATCTCACGCTGACCCTGGGAAACACCCTGGCGGCCTCGTTCATCTGGGGAATCAACACCCTCTTCCTGCTGGACGCCGGGCTGACCAACCTTGAGGCCTTCGCCGCGAACGCCTTCTTCACCGTGGGCATGGTGCTCTTCGAGGTGCCCACCGGCGTGGTGGCGGACAGTTGGGGGAGGCGGGCTTCCTTCCTGCTGGGGACCGTCACGCTGGCCGGGTCCACCTTCCTGTACTTCCTGCTGTGGCAGTTCTCGGCCCCGTTCTGGTGGTGGGCCGGCGTCTCGGTCCTGCTGGGCCTGGGCTTTACCTTCTTTTCGGGGGCGGTGGAGGCCTGGCTGGTGGACGCCCTGCGCTTTTCGGGATATGAGGGCGGGCTGGAGGTGGTGCTCGGGCGCGGACAAATGGTGTCCGGGGTCGCCATGCTCACCGGCTCCGTGGCCGGTGGGGTGATCGCCCAGGCCACGAACCTGGGGGTACCGTTCCTGGTGCGCGTGGGTGTGCTGGTGGCGATGTTCGCGGTGGCCTTCCTGCTCATGCACGACGTCGGCTTCACGCCTGAACGCTCGGCCCACCCCGTGCAGGCCACCCGGGCCGTCCTCAAAGCTTCAGTGGACGGGGGCCTCAAGCATCCGCCGGTGCGGTACATCATGCTTGCTGCGCCGTTTACCGAGGGCGTGGGCATCTACGTCTTCTACGCTCTGCAGCCCTACCTGCTGCAGCTGTTTGGAGATCCCCGGGCCTATGCCATCGCCGGCCTGGCGGCGGCACTGGTGGCAGGAGCGGACATCGTGGGCGGGTGGATGGCGCCGCGCATCCGGAAACTGGTCAAACGGCGGACCAGCGTGCTGATCGCCACCAACATCGTCAGCGCAGTCATCCTGGTGGTACTGATGTTCACCACCGTCTTTTGGCTTGCCCTTGCGCTCCTGGCGCTGTGGGCCGTGGTGGCCTCGGCAGGCACTCCCGTGCGGCAGGCGTACCTGAACGACATGATCGCATCGAAGCAGCGGGCAACAGTGCTGAGCTTCGATTCCCTGATGGGTTCGGCAGGGGGAGTCGTGGTGCAGCCTGTGCTTGGCAGGACTGCAGACCTCTACGGCTATCCGGCTTCCCTGGCCGTGGGCGGTGCGCTGCAGCTGATCGCCGCACCTTTTATCCTGCTCAGCCGCAGGCAGCGACCGCCGGCGGACACGGCCTCAGAGGGAACACCGCCGGCGCCCTAGCAGCGGCCCCGGCTACGGCGGACGTTCCGGTCAGTCGGAGTCCATCAGTCCGAGCAGCTTCTTGGCCGCTTGCCTGATGTCATCGTGCCCGTACTGCGCCGCCCTGCTGTCCAGCGTAGAAGCGAGGAGGCAGGGAAACCGGCACGGATTAACGCCGGCGAGACAGCGACGAAACGCGCCCACAACAATCGCTGCGTAGCTTTCAGGCATGATCGCAAACATCTCCGACCGGTTCCGCGCGTGGCTCATTGACACGTTTACCTACGAATCCGGCCAGCAGGCAGCCGATGCCATGGCTGATGCCACCCGCTGGGGATGGCTGCCGGCCCTGAGCGGAGTGGCGGCCGGGGCAGAACACGCCAGGCGGAGCCACAATGAATCCGTGGTCCAGGGCAGCGGAGTGTCCGGTTGAGCACACTATTGCGCCGGTAGCGGGATCATGCCCTAAACTGCTTCACTGAGGTGCCTGAAATGGCGCTGCGCAGCAACGAAAGTGAACACGCTATGGCTACCGATTACGATGCCCCACGCAAGCAGGAAGAAGAAACTCCGGCCGACTCGCTGGAGGCCCTCCAGGCGTCGCGTAGCGGCAACGCGCAGACCGCAGTCATTGACGTCGATGAGAACGACACCGCCGAAGGCATAGACCTGCCCGGCGCGGATCTTTCCAACGAGGAACTGACGGTCATTGTTGTTCCAGAGCAGTCTGATGAATTCACCTGCTCATCCTGCTTCCTGGTCCGCCACCGCTCCCAGGTTGCCCGCGAAAAGAACGGCATGAAGTACTGCCGCGACTGCGAAGGCTGACTCCTCCCGAACTTCCTGCGCCGGCCACCTCCAAAGGTGGCCGGCGCTTTTTCGTCTCCTGCCGCCGTCGTTATGCCGGTAACGGCAAGGTGCAGGAACAGCGCAGCAACAGGTCAGAAACAGCCCGTATGGGGCCAAGGAAAGCCCGTTTTCCGCCCCGGATTTATGCGCGCGTGATGCGCGGCACCGCAGCCTAACGGTTGCGCGGCGAAGCGGCCACAGGCCTCGATCTGCGCCGAAAACGCTCCTACCCTTGAGCTATCACATCGCTCTACGCATGGGTGGCCCCACAATGAAAAAGTTCTCCACCTGGCTCGCCGCCATCCTCATGGCCGCCGGGCTCGGAATAGTGGCACCGGGGCCCGCCTCGGCAACCACTTCCTATTGCGGGCTCGTCTGGGGGTCCCTGGCGAAAGCCGACCGGGACATGAGCACCGCCAACGTTACCAACGTCCGCACGGGGCAGCACTACTGCTTCGACAGGATGGTGGTGGACCTCAACGGCCCTGCCGCCGGCTACACCGTGAGGTACGTTCCCCAAATAGTGCAGGACGGATCCGGGTTCACCATCCCGGTCCGGGGAAACGGGCGCCTGCAGGTGACAGTCAACGCACCCGCCTACGACGGGAACGGTAACTCCACCTATAACCCGGCTGACCCTGCCGAGCTCTCTAACGTGGCCGGTTACCAGACCTTCCGCCAGGTGGTCTGGGCCGGGAGCTACGAGGGCTACACCAGCATTGGCCTGGGTGTCCGCGCCCGACTTCCGTTCCGGGTCTTCACCCTGGACGGGCCGGGTTCGGGATCCCGCCTGGTGGTGGACGTGGCGCACTACTGGTGACAGGTGGCCCTAGACGGAGAGGTGCCGTTCCCCCTGTGTGCGGGGAACGGCACCTTTCCTGCGGTCGGGCGGTTGGACTAGCTCACGGCGGCTACTCCGGCACCACCAGCGCGGGGGTATCCCGCTTAAGGGTTTCGCCGCGGAAGAAGCCGGGGCGGACCTTGGCCATGATGAGCATGACGGCGGCGCCTGAGGCCAGGATGCCGACTCCGAGGACGAACACCAGGCCCACTCCAAAGATCTCCGAGCCGCTGCCGAACTCCGGGGCCACGCTGTCCACTGCGGTCTGCAGGAACACCACGAACAGCCCCACCCCGCCGAGCACCGGGCACACCAGGCGGAGAACGAAGTGCCGCAGGCTGTCGAAAACGCTGTGGCGGAAGTACCAGGCGCAGGCCAGCGCGGTCAGCCCGTAGTAGAAGCAGATCATCAGCCCGAGTGCCAGGATGGTGTCGTTGAGGACGTTCTCGCTGACCACATGCATCACCGCGTAGAAGCCGGCAGACATGATGCCGGCGGCAACGGTGGCGAAGCCCGGCGTCGCGAACTTCCTGCTGACGCGGCCGAACGGTGCGGGCAGGGCGCCGTAGAACCCCATGGCCAGCATGCTCCGGGAGGGTGACATGAAGGTGGACTGCAGGGAAGCGGCCGAGCTGGACAGTACGGCAAGGGACATCAGGATGGCGAAGGGACCCATGATGGGGGAAGCCAGGGCGGTGAAGATGTTCTCGTGGATCTCGGTATTGTTCAGGCCGTTGCCGGTATCCCCGACGCCGGCGAACATCATGGTGGCGATGCTCACCAGCAGGTAGATCGCCAGGACAATGAGGGCGGTGAGCGTGCCGGCGAGCCCGGAAGTCTTCCTGCCGTTGGACGTTTCCTCATTGACCGTCAGGCAGACGTCCCAGCCCCAGTAGACAAAGATGGAGAGCGAGATGCCGGCGGCGATCTGACCGAAGGTCTCGATCCTGGTGACGTCGAACCATTCCCAGCTGAAGGGAATGGCGGTTTCCGAGGAAGACCAGTTGGCGAAGGCCATGACCACAAACAGCCCCAGGACCAGCAGCTGGAATCCCACCAGGCCGTACTGGACGAGCTTGGTGGTGTGGAGTCCGCGGTAGCTGACCCAGACCGCCAGGGCTACGAACACAAAGCAGGTCAGCACGTTCAGGGCTTTGTTTGCGGACAGGTCCGCGAGCTCCGGGGAGCCGGTCAGCTGTGACAGGAAGAGGTAAAAGAAGTCGACGGCGACGCCCGCGAGGTTGGAGAGCACAATGATGTTCGCGGCCAGCAGGCCCCAGCCTCCCATCCAGCCCACCCAGGGGCCGAAGGCCTTGGTGACCCAGGTGAAGGTGGTGCCGCTGTCCGGGAAATCGGCATTGAGTTCCCGGTAGGCGAGGGAGACCAGGATCATGGGGATGAAACCGATCAGGAAGATGACAGGCAGCTGGAGCCCGGCTTCGTTGACCGTGGGACCCAGGGCGCTGGTGAGGGTGTAGGCGGGGGCGATGGTTGAAATGCCCAGGACGACGACGGCGAGCAGGCCCAGCTGCCCGCCCTTCAGTCCTTTGGGACTGGTGCCGGACGTCCCCGGGGAGTGCGGCCCGGAACCGGCAAGGGATGTTCTGGTGCGGATGGTCTCGGTCATGGCACCACTTTCTGGAAGATGTTGAGACAACGGTCACTATATGAATGGCGTTCATTTAGTATGAGTGGATGTGATGCAGGACGCAAGGGGAAATATGAATGCCGTTCGTTTATGTCCGTGTTCACAAATTAGTAAGCTCACTGAGAAATCCTCCGCCGACCGGCCACAGCACGCTGCGGTGCTGATAGCGTCGGGACTACTGGACCCACTTGAGGAGGACGCATGAAAGCTTCACCGACACTGACCAACAACCTGCAGGCCGTGCTCGCCGACCTGATCGAACTGCACATCCAGGGCAAGCAGGCGCACTGGAACATCGTGGGAACCAACTTCCGCGACCTGCACCTGCAGTTGGATGAAATTGTGGACGCTGCCCGCCAGTTCGCTGATGACACTGCCGAGCGGATGCGGGCACTGCACGCCCTGCCGGACGGCCGCAGCTCCACCGTGTCCGGGTCCACGAGCCTGGCCCAGTTCCCTGAAGGCCTGATCAGCACCAAGGACGCGATCGAACGCATCGTCGCTGCCCTTGAGGCTGCCGTTGGCACCATGCGCAAGGTTCACGACGAAGTGGATGAAGAGGATCCCACCACTGCGGACCTGCTGCACGAGTTCATCGCCAAGCTGGAGCAGTATGCCTGGATGGTCAACGCGGAAAACATGAAGCCTACTGCCAGCGTTACGGCGCCGGACGCAAAGTAGCAGCGTCCGCAGCGAAGCGGAGTGCAGGGCGCCCGCGGCCGGAGGTGGAATCCTCCGGCTGCGGGCGCCTTTTGCTGTCCCCGGTGAGCAGGGCCCCTTTCAGCTGTCCGCCTTGGGCACTTTCCGAAGCACGACGGCGGCGAGGACTGCCGCCGTCGCCATCAGTACCAGCCCAATTGCTGCGGTGATGTGCACTCCCGAATCGAACGCCGCTGCCGCGGCCAGGCGCACGGCGTCTGCCATTGGCTGCGGCAGCCGGGCCGCCATCTCCACGGCGCCGGCGAGGGTCTCGCCGGCCTGCGCAGTTCCCGCGGTGGGGGCGGCGTCGGTGATGCCCGCCGGCAGCCGCAGGTTGTGCTGGTAGGAGGCCGTAAGAATGGAGCCCAATACCGCGGTTCCCAGCAGGGCGCCCACCTCGTAGCCCGTCTCGGAGATCGCTGCTGCTGCGCCTGATTTTTCCGGCGGCGCACTTCCCAGGATGAGGTCGTTGGAGATTGTCTCGGCAGTCCCCACGCCCAAGGCGAGGATCAGCAGTGCGGCCAGCAGCAGTGAGGGACCGCCCGCATGGCTGCCGAAAGTGACCAGGCTGTAGCCCGTTGCGCTCATCGCGAGCCCGGCCGCCACCACGAAGCCGGGGCGGACTTTGCGTACGGCCGGCACCGCGGCAAGCCCCGCAATAACGGTGGCCACCAGGGCCGGAATCATCGCCATTCCGGCGGCCGAGGGTGACATGCCCTCGATGAGCTGAAGGTGCTGGGCCAGGAAGAGGATGAACCCGTTGAAGGAGAACAGGGCCAGGATGTTGGCGGTGATGGCCATGCTGAAAACCCTGTTCCGGAACAGGGAAATGTCCAGGAGTGGGCTGTGCAGGCGCTGCTGGCGGCGGACAAACACAACACCCATTGCCACGCCGAATGCCATGGTTCCCAGTGCTGCGCCGCCGGGCCCTTCGGTGGCGAACTCCTTGATCCCATAGACCACCGGGGCCATGGTGAACAGCGAGAGCAGGATGCTGGGCGCGTCCACCTTCCCCGGGGACGGGTCCCGGGATTCCGGAATGAAGGCGGGGCCCAGGACCAGGAGGGGGAGCATGATGGGCACCGCGACCAGAAGCACTGCTCCCCACCAGAACTGTTCCACCAGCCAGCCGCCAAAGATCGGCCCCAGCGCGGCGCCGCCCGAGAACCCTGCGGCCCAGACCGCGATGGCCAGCCGCCGCCGGTTGGGATCCGGAAAGATGTTCCGGATCAGCGACAGCGTGGAGGGCATCAGCATGGCGCCAAAAAAACCCAGCGCGGCCCTGCCTGCAATAAGCCAGCCAGCGCTGGGGGCAAAGGCGGTGGCTGCTGATACTGCCGCGAAGCCAATACTGCCGATGATCAGCAGCCGCCGGCGTCCGATCCTGTCGCCCAGGCTCCCCATGGCAACCAGCAGCCCCGCCAGTACCAGCGGGTAGGCGTCCACGATCCAAAGAAGCTGAACTCCCGAGGTGTCCAGGGCGCTCGCGATGGCCGGCAGCGCAAAGGTCAGCGCCGTGTTGTCAACGGCTACCAGCAGGACGGGGAACATCAGTAGCGCCAGCGCCAGCCAGTCCCGCCGGCTTGCCCGGAAGCGGCTGCCTGCGGGCAGGGGGGACAGGGTGGGGCTGAAGCTGTTCGGCTGGGCGGCGGCGGACGGTGTCATGGAATTAACTGTACCGTCTGGACGGTATAGTTAAGAAATCGAATCCCAACCGTGCATGATGGGACCATGGCCAGGAAACCCGTCGCGCGAGATGCAGTCCTCGATGCTTTTGAAGAGCTCCTTATCGACGTGGGGGAGCGGGCGGCCACCCTCGATGCGGTCGCCAGGCGGGCTGGCGTCTCCAAGGGCGGCCTGCTGTACCACTTCCCCAACAAGGAAGCGCTGATCACGGCCACCCTCGAGCGGCTGGACCGGCTGGCGGGGGAGGACCTCGCGGCGATGGCGGCCGCGAAGGAAGGCGCCGCCGCGTACTTCATCCGATCGTCCCTCTGGTCCGACACCCCCATGGACCGCTCCTTTGTTGCTGCCACCCGCCTGGCGGAAGTGGCGCACGAGGAGGCACGGCGCCGCTTCGCGGCGATCCAGCAGCAGTGGCTGGACCTCATCGGGAAGGATGTGGGCACGGCAATGGCCAAGGCGGTGCTGTACATGGGGGATGGGCTGTACTTCAATGCCATGTGGGAGAGCGGGCCGTCCGGTAACCCCGGGAACAGGCGGGAAGATGTGGAGGAACTCCTGGCGGCAGTGGAGCGGCTGAAGGGCTGACCGGCATTTGCCCGCGGGCCCGCAGCGTAGGAGAATTGGTCCATGTGTGGGCCGTCACCGGCAACCACAAACACTACAAATCAATAGCCTTTGATCTGCGGCGGGAGAGTTCTGCCAGAAGGTACAAGCAGGCGCCGTAGGAGCAATACCTCCCCAGGAATCTCACAGGCCCATGTACCGCCGCGGCGAGGCAACTCTGGAAAGCAGCAGGCTGTCGGCTCGGAGATCCGGTTCCGGAAATCCAGGCAGCTGTGCTCACCGACGGTGCAAGCGAGGCCAGCCCAGGCAGGCCACGCGGAAACTCTCAGGTCCAATACAGAGCGGGGAGGGACACGAATCGATGTGGCGTACCCTGCGCCGCCCTATCTATGGAGTTCCTCGTGACTGTATCTCCGGCCTCCGCCACCCCGGCAACCGCCACCCATGCTTCTGCCGAACCCGCTGCCGCAGCCTTCGTTGACCGGCACATCGGCGCAAGGCGCCAGTCCGACGTCGACACCATGCTCAAGGCCGTGGGATACGACACCGTGGACGCACTGGTAGATACCGCCGTCCCCAAGGACATCCGGCAGGACTCCCCGCTGGAACTGGCAGGCGCGCTGAGCGAGGTGGAGGCCCTCGCTGAGCTCCGCAGGCTGGCCGGCAAGAACAAGACGGCCGTGCAGATGATCGGCCAGGGCTACTACGACACCGTTACGCCGCCGGTGATCCGCCGCAACATCCTCGAGGGGCCGGCATGGTACACCGCCTACACGCCCTACCAGCCGGAGATTTCCCAGGGCCGGCTCGAGGCGCTGCTGAACTTCCAGACCATGGTGCAGGACCTGGTAGGCCTGCCCATCGCCAACGCCTCCCTGCTGGACGAAGCCACCGCCGTGGCCGAGGCCGTGCTGATGATGCGCCGGGCGAACAAGGCCACAGGGCAGAATGCAGATGCCCGCGACGGCAAGACGGTGCTGGACGCAGACTGCCTGCCGCAGACCATTGCCATTGTGAAGGGCCGCGCCGAAGCGCTCGGCTTCGAGGTTGAAGTGGCGGACCTTTCCCAAGGACTGCCGGACGGCGCCATCAACGGGATTGTCCTGCAGCAGCCTGGTGCTTCCGGCCGGGTCTTCGACCACTCCGCGGTGATCGCGGAGGCCAAGGAGCGCGGCGCCCTGGTGACCGTTGCAGCCGACCTGCTGGCCCTTAGCCTGATCACCCCGCCGGGCGAGCAGGGCGCGGACATCGCCGTGGGCTCCGCCCAGCGCTTCGGCGTCCCGCTGTTCTACGGCGGCCCGCACGCGGCCTACATGGCAGTCCAGAAGGGCCTCGAACGCTCGATGCCCGGCCGCCTGGTGGGCGTCTCCAAGGACAACGCCGGCGTTCCCGCCTACCGCCTGGCCCTGCAGACCCGCGAGCAGCACATCCGCCGCGAAAAGGCCACGTCCAACATCTGCACCGCCCAAGCGCTGCTCGCCATCGTGGCTTCGATGTACGCCGTCTACCACGGCCCGGAGGGCCTGAAGGCGATTGCGCAGTCCGCCCACACCCATGCCAGGAGCCTGGCTGCGTCCCTCAAGGCCGCAGGCCTCGAAGTGCTGCACACCAGCTTCTTCGACACTGTCACGGTTTCGGTGCCGGGCAAGGCTGCCGGAGTCGTCGCCGCGGCCGAGGCGATGGGCATCAACCTGCGCAGCATCGATGCCGACACCGTCGGCTTCTCCACCGATGAAACCACGACGCCGGACATTGCCGCCCGTGTCCTCGACGCTTTTGGCGTGAAGGCCTCCGGCGTCCCGGCCACGGCGGACGGCGACGCAGCCTTCGCGCTGGATAGCTCCGTCGAACGCTCCTCCGACTTCCTGCAGCACCCGGTGTTCAATACGCACCGCTCCGAGACCCAGCTCCTGCGTTACATCCGGAAACTCAGCGACCGGGACCTGGCGCTTGACCGCACGATGATTCCGCTGGGTTCATGCACCATGAAGCTGAACGCCACGGCCGAGATGGAAGCCATTTCCTGGCCGGAGTTCGCCTCCATCCACCCGTTCGCTCCGGATTCGCAGACTGAGGGCTGGCGCGAACTCATTGCGGACCTGGAAGCGCAGCTGACGGAGATCACGGGCTATGACCAGGTGTCCATCCAGCCGAACGCCGGTTCGCAGGGTGAGCTCGCGGGCCTGCTGGCGATCCGCGGCTACCACCACTCCCGCGGCGACCAGCAGCGCAACGTCTGCCTCATTCCGGCGTCGGCCCACGGCACCAACGCCGCATCGGCCGTCCTGGCGGGCATGAAGGTTGTTGTGGTGGCGACCGCATCGGACGGCACCATCGACCACACCGATCTTGCCGCGAAGATCGAAGCCCACAAGGACGTCCTTTCGGCGATCATGATCACCTACCCGTCCACGCATGGTGTGTACGACTCCGATGTTCGCGAGGTGTGCGACGCGATCCATGCCGCCGGCGGCCAGGTGTACGTTGACGGCGCCAACCTGAACGCGCTCGTTGGCCTGGCGCAGCCGGGCAAGTTCGGCGGCGACGTGTCGCACCTGAACCTGCACAAGACCTTCTGCATCCCGCACGGCGGCGGGGGACCCGGCGTCGGACCCGTTGCTGCCAAGGCGCACCTGGCACCCTTCATGCCCGGCAACGCCGCCACCTGGACCGAAGGCAACGACGTCCCCATCTCCGCCTCCAATTTCGGTTCCGCCGGCGTGCTGCCCATTTCCTGGGCCTACGTGAAGCTGATGGGCGGGACCGGTCTCACCGAGGCCACCAAGTCCGCACTGCTCGCGGCCAACTACGTCGCGGCACGGCTGAACGAACACTTCCCCGTCCTCTACACCGGCGAAGCCGGACTGGTGGCGCACGAGTGCATCCTGGACCTGCGCGAACTCACCGCCCGCACCGGCGTCACCGCCGAAGACGTGGCCAAGCGCCTGATCGACTACGGTTTCCACGCGCCCACGCTGGCGTTCCCCGTGGCCGGCACGCTGATGGTGGAGCCCACCGAGTCCGAGGACCTGGGGGAGATCGACCGCTTCATCGAAGCCATGATCGCCATCCGCGCCGAGATCGACCAGGTGGCGAACGGCGACTTCACGGTGGCGGACAGCCCGCTCCGGAACGCCCCGCACACCGCTGCCGCCGCCATCAGCAGCGACTGGGACCGCGCGTACCCGCGCGAGCAGGCCGTGTTCCCGGTGAAATCACTCAAGCAGGACAAGTACTTCCCGCCGGTGGGCCGCATCGACGGCGCAGCCGGTGACCGCAACCTGATCTGCTCCTGCCCGCCGCTCTCCGAATTCGAAAACTGAGGACGCCTGCCATGGCTGAGAAGCGCACCGCCCTCTATGACGAGCACACGAAGCTGGGTGCCTCCTTCACCGACTTCGGCGGCTGGCAGATGCCCCTGAAGTACAGCTCCGAACTGGCCGAGCACCACGCCGTCCGGAACTCCGCAGGGCTTTTTGACCTGTCCCACATGGGCGAGGTCTGGGTCACCGGGCCGGAGGCCGCCGCGTTCCTGGACTATGCGCTGGTGGGAAAGATCTCGGCCATGGCCGTGGGCAAGGCCAAGTACTCGCTGATCTGCACTGAAGACGGCGGCATCATCGACGACCTCATCACCTACCGCCGCCCTGCGGCCGATACCGCAGGAGACGGGACGGACCGCTTCCTGGTGGTTCCCAACGCAGGCAACGCGGACGTGGTGGCCGCGGCCCTGGCCGAACGTGCAGCCGGGTTCAACGTCCGGGTGGACGACGCCTCCGCGGCCACCTCGCTGATCGCCGTCCAGGGTCCCAGGGCGCAGGAGTTGCTGCTGCGCCTTGTCCCGGCTGCCCAGCACGGGCTGGTCACGGAGCTGAAGTACTACGCCGCCGTGGAGGTTCCGTTCCTTGTGGGAGGTGCCGGGCAGGAGCTCCTGCTTGCGCGCACCGGCTATACCGGTGAGGACGGCTTTGAGATCTTTGTGGCGAACGACGACGCCTCCGCCCTTTGGCAGGCACTCGCCGCCATCGCGGAGGATGGGGAGCTGACGCCTGCCGGGCTGGCTTCGCGCGACTCCCTCCGACTTGAAGCGGGGATGCCGCTGTACGGGAACGAGCTCTCGCTGCAGGGTGACCCCTTCGCCGCCGGACTGGGACCCGTCGTCGCGCTCTCCAAGGAAGGCGACTTCGTGGGAAAGGCCGCCCTGGCCGCCAAGAAGGAGGCCGGAGCCGGTTCCACTGCAGGCCGCAGGCTTGTGGGACTCAAAGGACTGGGCCGGCGCGCCGGCCGCGCACACTACCCCGTGCTCAAGGACGGCAAGACCGTGGGCGAAGTGACCTCCGGGCAGCCTTCGCCCACCCTGGGGTACCCGATCGCCATGGCGTACGTCGATGTTGAGTTCACCCGGGCCGGCACGGCATTGGACATCGACCTGCGGGGCAAGGCGGAGCCGTTCGTCGTCGTCGATCTCCCGTTCTACAAGCGCGCCACGTAGTTTACCTTTGGAGTTTTTGTCCAGGTATGCAGGGTGTGAAGGTGTTTAGGTCTGCATATCTGGACAAAAACTCTTGGCTTTTCGATCTGTTAGGAACCACGCGCATGGCTGTTGGCGTTTTTGATCTTTTTTCTATTGGGATCGGGCCTTCGTCGTCTCATACTGTGGGGCCGATGCGGG
>NZ_JBJURL010000066.1:0-24008 GCF_046097905.1 Pseudarthrobacter sp. NKDBFgelt
GCGGAAGCCCCGGCGGCGCCGGTGGCGCCACCGGCAGCAGCGGCGGCTGCAGCGTCTGAAGGAACTGCGGCTGCGTGGGCGGCGGGCTTGTCAGCCAGTGCGCCGTCCACCAGTTCCACGATCTCCTCGCGGGAGGAGGCGTTGCGCAGGGCAGCGGTGAAGTCCTTCTTGATCAGGGACCGGGCGAGCTTGGAGAGCAGCTTCAGGTGGGCCTGGTCTGCTCCGTCCGGGGCCGCGATGAAGAAAATCAGGTCCGCCGGGCCGTCCTTCGCGCCGAAGTCCACCTTGGGGTTCAGGCGGGCCATGGCCAGGGTGGGTTCCGTGACGGCGGCCGAGCGGCAGTGCGGGATGGCGATGCCGCCGGGGATGCCGGTGGCGGTTTTCTGTTCGCGGGCGAAGGCGTCGGCGAAGAGGCCTTCAACTTCTGTTGCGCGTCCGGCGGCAGCGACCTTGCTTGCCAGATGCCGGATCACCGCCTCGGGCGTGTTGCCCAGGTTCTGGTCGAGCTCGACCAGTTCCGTGGTGATGAGCTGAGTCACTGTCAATCCTTTCGAAGGGCCGTGATGGTTACGGCATCCGGGGTGGTTTGGTGTACTGCCGGAACTGTGGAACCGGGCAGGGAGGCGGCTGCGGCACCGTGGGCCACAGCCTGGCGAAGGCAGTCGGCCGGGGCGGCGCCCTGGCCGTGGGCGAGCAGGTAGCCGGCAAGCGCGGAATCCCCCGCGCCTACCGTGCTGACCGCGGCGACCGGCGGATGCGTGGCCAGCCACGCGCCGTCGGCCGTTACCAGGACAGCTCCCTTGGATCCGAGAGTTGCCAGCACAGCACCCACACCGGAACGCACGACGGCGGCAGCGGCTGCCGCGGCAGCCACCGGATCCGCTTCCAGTTCGTCAGCGGTGGCCGAGGCGAAGCCGGCTGCAGCAGCCAGTTCCGCCAGTTCTTCGGCGTTGGGTTTGAGGAGGTCCGGTTTCCCGGAACCAGTGGCGGTACCGTCAGCGCCGGCACCGTCTCCGGACATTGCCGCCGCGAGCGGGGCGCCGGAGGAGTCCACGGCGATGTGCGGGGCGCTGCCGTTTCCGGCTGCGCGGATCCGGCGGGCCACCGTGGCGTAGAAGTCTGCAGGGAACCCCGGCGGGAGTGAACCGGCCAGGACCACCCAGCTCGCACCGCGCGAGCTTTCCAGCAGCAGCTTGATGAGGGCTTCCTGCTGGTCCGCATCCAGGGCGGGCCCGGGTTCGTTGATCTTGGTGGTCACGCCGCCGGGCTCGGTGAGTGCGACGTTGGTGCGCAGCGGCTCATCGATGGGGAGCGATACGAACGGCACGCCGGTTTCGCGGAGTCCGGCGAGCACCGGATCACTGTCCGCGCCGGGAAGTACCGCTACGGATTCCAGGCCGGAGGCAACCAGTGCCCGGGAGACATTGACGCCCTTGCCTCCCGATTCCTGGCGGACGGAGACAGCACGCTGCACTTCGCCCCGTTCCAGGGGGCCGGGAAGCGCGACCGTGCGGTCCAGGCTTGGGTTGGCGGTGAAGGTGACAATCATGCGATCACCACGTCAACGCCGGCTTCTTCCAGGGCGGCTGCGAGTTCCGGGCCTGGTTCGCTGTCTGTAATCAAGGTATCCAGATCTTTCAGGGAGGCGAACTGGACCAGGGTTTCCGTGTCCAGCTTGGAGGAATCGGCCAGCACCACAATGCGGCGGGCCGAACGGACGAAGGCTGCCTTGACGGCGGCTTCTTCAGGATCGGGAGTGCTCAGCCCAAAGCTTGCGTGGATACCGTTGGTGCCGATGAAGGCAATGTCAGGACGGAGCCTGCCGGCGGCCTCCACGGTTCCCTGGCCTACGGCAACCTGGGTGATGCCGCGTACCCGGCCGCCCAGGACGTCAAGGGCGATCCCGGGAACGCTGGACAGTTTGCCGGCGATGGGAACGGCGTGGGTGATGGCGACCAGTTCCGCCCGCGGTTCCGTTGCGTCGGAAGGTTCGACGGCGGCGCGGCGGGCGAGCATATCGGCCAGGACTTCGGTGGTGGTTCCGCCGTCGATCAGGACGCTTCCCGCAGAGTTCCGCGGGATGAGGGCCAGGGCGGCCTCAGCGATGCGGATCTTTTGGTCGGGCCGTTGGATGGCGCGCTCGTTGACGCTTTCCTCGGTGGTACTGAACCGGTCGGCCGCAACGGCCCCGCCGTGGACCCGGCGGACGGTGCCGGCGCTTTCGAGGGTGGCAAGGTCGCGGCGGACGGTTTCGGTGGTGATGCGGAAGCGCTCGGCCAGGAGGGTCACGCTGACCCGGCCGCTGCCGGCAACAAGCTCGGCAATCTTTTGCTGGCGCTCCTCGGCGAACACGTACCCTCCGTTGCGTAAGTTCAGTTGGTGCGGTGGTCCTGCGGTGCCCACATGCTGCGGTGTCCAGAGCCGCGTGACTGGCATCACATGATGTTGAGTTACTTGACTTTATCTTTGCTTATGTTGGTTTGTCAATGGAAACCCACACGAAACAAAATGAGCCCGCCGCTCCCCACTGGTACCAACGGGAGTTTTTGGGCAGATATGCAGGGTTGCCGGCCCGGGAACCCTGCATATCTGCCCAAAAACTCTCCGGGGGACGAAAAAGCCGGGCCCGACCGCACTGGTCCGGCCCGGCTCGTCGGGTTCATTCGTTGTCCAGCCAGGCAGCCAGGCCAGGACCTTCCCTGGTGCTACAGCCCGCCGTCGCGGCTTTCGTTCCGGGTGATGCGTTCGCCGGTGTTGGGATCCACTACCGACCGGGTCTCGCTGACGCGGCGGCTGCGGCCGGGCGAGGCGAGGATCAGGGAGGCAATGAGGCCGATGACGCCTACGGCCATCAGGATGTAGCCGATCAGGACCTGGTCCACGGCGGGGATGAGGCCCGGAGCCACCGCCCACGCGAGGATGGCGCCGAGGGCGATAAGGAAAATGGAAGATCCGATTCTCATGAGGTGCTCCTTGTTTGGGGGCCGGGCGTGGTCATCACCCGTTGACGGTTGCTAAGCATGCTGACCGTTAAGCGTCACGCTACAGCGCGGAGTTGCCGTGTTCAACGTTTCGGGACAGTGCGTAACCCATTTGTTGCGCTGTGGCCCCTGTGAATGGTGGGGCGGCAGCTGCGTAGGTCCAGCCAGCCGCTCCCGACACCGTCCCGGGCCGACCGCGGCCGGCCCGGCACGGCGTCGGGCTTCTTCCCGGCCTGCCTCGCTAGGCTGATCCGATGGAAACTGTTGTTTGGTCCAAGCCGGAAGACCAGCGGGCGGATACCCCGCTGCTGGTCATGATGCATGGCTACGGTACGGACGAGTCCCGCATGGTGCGCCTGTTTGAATACCTGCCGTCGGAATTCACCTGCGCGGCGCTCCGTGCACCGATGCCCATCGGTGACCACTACGGCTGGTTCCTGCTCGACTACTTCCTTGCCAACGACTTCGCCGACGTCATCAAGGCTGCTGCCGCCGTCCAGGCCTGGATCAACAGCGTCAAGGGCCAGCACAGCAGCGTGAGCCTGCTCGGGTATTCCCAGGGCATGGCGATGGCCAGCACCCTGCTGCGCCTCCATCCCAAGGACTATGAGGCGGTGGTGGGGCTGTCCGGGTTCGTGCTGCAGAACGAGCTGCTGTCCCTCACCGAATCCTTTGATACCCGGCCGCCCTTTTTCTGGGGGCGGGACAAGGCGGACCTGGTCATCAATGAGGACGCCATTGCCTATACGCAGGAATGGCTGCAGGAGAACACCCTGCTCACCGCCAGGACGTACCCGGGGATGGGCCACGCCATGTCCAAGACGGAAATGGTGGACGTGAGCTCATTCCTGCGCCACTACGTGCTGCGGCCGGAAGTATCAGCCAGCAACCGGCGGTGACGTTGCGGGCTGAGAAATGCGTCACATCGGTGCCCGAAGAAAAAACAGTTGCCAGCTAAATTTGTAAGCGCTTACACTCTTCTTCGGCCGTTATAGCGGCACTGAACTGGGCGAACAAGGAGAGCAGTGCGGTGCGGACGATGTACTGCAGCCGGCCACGGCCTGATGCTCTTGCCTGGCCTGCAAGGAGCCGGCCGATCCGCCGGCTTGTCTGGATGCGCCGGCATGCCCATGATGGTAGAACTGCATCGATCGGCAGCGTCAAAGCCGCCGCGTTTTTCCGCGGGCGAGCACCTGCCGCACTTCCAGGTCATCCGGGCATCGTCGCCTCCACACTTCACGGCACCCTTCACTAGGGCTGCCCGCCGTCCTGAAAGGACACCCCACCACCCATGAGCGACACCACGGCAACAGGCCATGCAGCCGGCGGCCTCTCCGCCTGGGCCGGCGCGTCGGCAATCCTCTTTGACCTGGACGGGGTGCTGACCCCCACGGCAACCGTCCACGAGCGGGCCTGGCAGGAACTGTTCGAGGGCTTCCTCGCGTCCCAACCGCAGGTGCCTGGCTACAGCGAAAGCGACTACTTCGACCACATCGACGGCAAACCGCGTTTCGACGGCGTACGCGACTTCCTGGCCTCGCGCGGGATTGTGCTCCCGGAGGGGCCCACTGACGACGACCCCGCCAACACCACGGTGCAGGGCCTGGGCAACCGGAAGAACTGGATCTTCAACGACATCGTCAGCACCGGCGTCGAGCCCTTCGAAGGTTCCGTACGCTTCCTCGAAGCCGTCATGCAGCGCGGACTGAAGGTCGCCGTCGTCTCCTCCTCCCGCAACGCACCCGCCGTCCTGGCGGCGGCCGGGCTCGCGGACCGCTTCCCTGTGGTGGTGGATGGCGTGGTGGCTGCCAGCGAAGGCCTGCCCGGCAAGCCGAGCCCCGCCACCTACGAGTACGCCGCACGCCTGCTGGATCTCCCCAGCGAGGAATGCGTGGTGGTGGAGGACGCGGTCTCCGGTGTCCAGGCCGGGGAGGCCGGATCCTTCCACTCCGTTATCGGCGTGGACCGGGGCGCCGGCCGGCAGACCCTGCTCGAAGCCGGCGCCACCCTTGTGGTCAATGACCTCGAGGAACTGCTTCCCTAAGAAACCGCTGCCCTCCCCGAGGCAGTCACGCTGCCCCGGCAGCTTGTTTCAGTACCCTTCATCCCCCAAAAATCATCCCCAGGCCGGCAGCAAACCAGCTGCCCGGCCACACTTCGAAGGACCCAACACCATGGCCCTGATCTCCGCGGACCGCGAAAGATTCCCCAACAACCCCTGGCAGCTCGTGGAAACCCGCCACGAACAGGGCAACGAGGGGACCCTGGAAACCCTCTTCGCCCTGGGAAACGGCCACCTGGGAATCCGCGGCGCCCACTGGGCGGCAGCCGACTCAGACCTCCCAGGCAGCTTCATCAACGGGCTGCACGAAATCTGGGACATCAAGCACGCCGAAAATGCCTTCGGGTTCGCCCGCACCGGCCAGCGCATCCTCTACATCCCGGACGCCAACAACTTCAGCGTCGTCCTTGACGGGGAGTCCCTCAGCCTTGCGGAGTCCGAGGTGCTGGACTACCGGCGCTCCGTTGACTTTTCCACCGGCGTCTACGAATGCCGGGTCACCTGGCAGTGCCGTTCCGGCGCCATCGTCACCACCACCGAACGGCGTGCCGTCGGATTCGCGTCCCGGGGAAGCCTTGGCATCTCGCTGGAGGTGTCCACGGACCGCGAGGTCTCCGTGGACGTGACCTCCTCCCTGGTCAACCGGCAGGACCAGCCCGTGGAGGACCACTCCGTCCACGATCCCCGCCGTGCGGGCCGGCACGCCGGACGCGTCCTGCTGCCCCTGCGCCTTGACGGCGGCGACGGGTCGCTCCGGCTGGCCTGGGAAGCCGCCGAATCAAAGCAGCGGGTGGGGGTCGCGGTGGACCACTGGACCTCAGCGGGCCATCAGCCGTTCGAGACGCTTGTGGACCAGGACGACAGCAGCGTCCGCTATGTCCTGGCGGTCAGCCCCGGCGAGCCGTTCCGCCTGGAAAAGAGCGTCAGCTATGCCGCAGGACGGGCCATCCAGGAACCGTCGGTGGACCCGGCCGCCGTCGCCGAGGAGGGCCTGCGCCCGGTCGGTGACATCTTTGCCGAGAGCGAAGCGCACTACCGGGACTACTGGGCCGCCTCGGACATCGTGGTGACCAGCCAGTCCGTGCTGCAGCAGGCCATCCGGTGGAACCTGTTCCAGCTCGCCCAGGCAACGGCCCGCGCCGACGTCGCCGGAATTCCCGCGAAGGGCGTGACGGGCTCCGGCTACGAGGGGCACTATTTCTGGGACCAGGAGGTTTACCTCCTGCCCTACCTCACCTACACCAACCCCGACGGCGCCCGAAAGGTTCTCGAGTTCCGCCACGGCATGCTCCCCGAAGCCCAGGTCCGGGCCAAGGAACTGAGCGTGGACGGCGCGCTGTTCCCGTGGCGCACCATCAACGGGCTCGAGGCCAGTGCCTACTACGCCGCAGGCACGGCCCAGTTCCACATTGCGGCCGCGATCGCCTTCGCCACCAACCGGTACGTGTGGGCCACGAAGGACGCCGGTTTCCGCGACGGGATGGGCGCCGAACTGCTCATTGAAACGGCGCGCATGTGGATCTCCCTGGGCTTCTTCGGCAAGGACGGGCTCTTCCACATCCACGGCGTCACCGGCCCTGACGAGTACACCGCCGTGGTCAACGACAACCTGTACACCAATGTGATGGCGCGGTTTAATCTGCGCGCCGCCGCGGCCCTGGAGCATGCCGGCATCAGCGACGAGGAGCGGCAGTTGTGGGAAGCGGCTGCGAACCGCATGCAGCTGCCGTTCGATGAACGGATGCAGGTGCATTCCCAGGACAACGACTTCATGCACCTGGAGCCGTGGGACTGGAACACGCCCCGGTCAAAGTACCCTTTGCTGCTGCACTTCCACCCCCTGGTGATCTACCGCCACCAGGTCCTGAAGCAGGCGGACACCGTCCTGGCGATGTTCCTGCAGTGGCAGGATTTCACGGCGGAGGAGAAACACCGGGCCTTCGACTTCTACGATCCCCTGACAACCGGCGATTCGACACTGTCCGCCTGCGTCCAGGGCATCATGGCCGCCGAGGTGGGGTACTCCCGCGAGGCGCTGGAACACTTCACCAACGCCGTGTTCATCGACCTTGACGACACCCACGGCAACACCATCGACGGCGTGCACATTGCCTCCACCGGCGGGGTGTGGAGCTCGCTGGTTTGCGGGTTTGCCGGGTTGCGGGACCAGGGCCCGGTCCCGTACTTCGATCCGCGCCTCCCGGCGGAGTGGGACGGACTGGCCTTCCACCTCAAGATCCAGGGCCGCCTGCTGCTGGTGGAACTCGAGACCGGCTCCATCACGCTGACCGTCCCCGAAGGGGAGCCGTTGGCGGTGGACGTCCGCGGCCAGCAGCTCACGGTGGGCGCAGAACCCGTCAAGGTGGCACTGGAGCCCGTGCCGCAGCCGGAACCCACGGTGTTCCCCAGCGGACATCCGACGGCGAGCATCCCGGTGGTGCGTGCCAACAGCTGAGTGCGGGGCGGCGGGGGGCCTAGTCTCCCGCCGCCGTCGTGCGTTCCAGCGCAGGTTCCTGGTCCAGGGGGTGGGCCAGTTCGTCGGCGGGCATCCGCGCAACAGCCATGGCGATGACTGCCATCACAGGGCATACGCCGCCGGCCACCAGGAAGATCAGCCAGATGGGCAGCACCTCGGCGGCCGGCCCGGCCAGCGCCATGGACACCGGCATCAGGGCCAGTGAGACGAAGAAATCCAGGCTGGAGACACGGCCCAGGAGGTGCGGCGGAACCCGCCGCTGGAGCAGGGTGCCCCAGATGACCATGCCCACGCTGCCGGTGGCACCGAAGATGAACAGCGCCGCTGCGATTGCCCAGAAACTGTCCATAACGCCGACGGCGGCCAGCGGCAGGCTGCCCGCACCCCAGGACACCATCATCACCGTGAGGTAGCGGCGCGGCAGCCGGAAGGACGCGGTCAACAGCGAGCCCAGCGCGGCGCCGACCCCCATCACGGCCAGCAGGAAGCCGAACATGCGGGAATCACCCGCCAGCTGGTCGCGGACCACGAACGGCAGCAGGACCTCGATGGGGCCGATCAGGAACAGGACCGAGATGCAGGCCCACACCAGCGTCCACAACAGCCACGGGGTGCCAAGCGTGTAGATGACCCCTTCGCGCAGGTCGTGGAAGAAGGACCGCCTGCGCACCTCACCGCCCTCGGCACCGGGAGTGCCATCGGCTGCGGCGCCGCCCTCCGGCCCGCCTGCACCGTCCACGGCCCCGTTGGCGGGAGCGGCCAGTGCATGCTGGCCCAGGAAGTTAAGGACGATGAACGCCAGGAGATGGCACACCGCCACCGCCGTGACCGCGTGCGACGGCGAGAGGGCAGCCACCACGATTCCAGCCACGGCCGGACCGGCCGCCTGCTGGAGGACGGGACGCATGGACCCTTCCATTCCGTTGGCAGCCAGCAGGTCCTGGGCGGGAAGGATGCGCGGCAGGATTGCGGAGTAGGCAGGAAAGAAGAACGCCGCGCCGACACCCAGGACGAAGGAACCCGCCGCGACGTGCCACAGCTGGAGCAGGCCCGTCATGGCGAGTCCGCTGACGGCCGCTATCACTGCGAGGTTGGCGCCCTCCACGGCAATGATCAGCCGGCGCTGGGGGATCCGGTCGGCAGCGATGCCGCCGGCGAGGACGAACGCCACCAGGCCCACGCTGCCGGCGGCGGCCACCATGGACAGTTCCAGCGGACCGCCGCCCAAATGGATCACCTGGTAGACCATGGCCACGGCCCACATGCCGGAACCAAAGATTGAGATGGCCAGCGCTGCGATCAGTACCCTGTACTCGCGGTGGGCAAAGGGCCGCAGGGCCTTGGGGGTGGGCATAGGCTAAGTCTAGGCTTTGGGCGCGCTCCGGAGGAGCCCCGCAGGCCTGTCCCGGATGGGACGCGGCGGGTGGGTGGCCGCTCGTGCGGTGGCCTAATGTTAAGCAACCTTAGTATGAGGAATTCCGGCACAGGCGTGCCGGCGAGACAAGCAGAGGTGACGATGGCCAAGCGCAGCAATCCCGCAGTACGGATAGCGCAGGAAACTGCCCACAACGCGGTGTTCGACGCAGACGGGAAGCCCAAACCGGGCGTCCACAACATGCTCCTGAAGGCGGTGGAGATCCAGCGCCCGCTGGTGGTGGCCTACATCCGCCGGCTGCAGAGGAAGCACCCCCGGGCCACAGCCGCCCAGCTTGCCGACATCCTTGAACGCGACTACCTCCGCGCGGTCACCGGGGGCGGTGCGCTGGTAGGTGCTACCGCCGTCGTGCCCGGCGTGGGCACCGTGGCATCCCTCGGACTGTCCGCCGCCGCAACCGTCGGGTTCCTGGAAGCAACAGCCCTCTACTCCACCTCGCTGGCCGAACTGCACGGGATCCGGCTGACCAACCCCGAGAAGGCCAGCACCATGGTCATGGCCATCATGCTGGGTGAGGAAGGGACGGCGCTTTTGGGGACCCTCAGCGGCCAGGCTGCCGGCAGGGAAGTGAACGCCAACAAGGCCTGGGGCAATGCCCTGTCCAAGTCCATGGCCGTGCCGGGCTTCGGCAGCATCCGGAACAGGATCCAGAAGGCGTTCCTCAAGAACCTCCTCAAGCGGCAGGGCTCCGCGCTGTTCGGCCGGGCGCTGCCGTTCGGCATCGGCGCGGTGGTGGGCGGAGCCGGTAACCTCATGATGGGCCGTGCGGTGGTGTCCAACGCCAAGGAGGCGTTTGGGCCCATGCCGGACACCATCCCCGGAGAGCTCACAGCCGCCGCGGCGGCCCAGGACACCCCGACGCTGGAAGGCAAAACTTTTGGATCTCAACGCTGACCTTGGCGAATCATTCGGCTCCTGGCGGATGGGGGACGACGCCGCAATGTTCCAGCTGGTCACCAGTGCCAACGTGGCGTGCGGCTTCCACGCGGGGGACCCCGTCACCATGCTGGACAGCTGCCGGGCAGCCTACGAGCTCGATGTGACTGTCGGCGCCCACGTGGGGTACCGGGACCTGGCCGGTTTCGGCCGCCGCTCGCTGGACATGAGCTTCGACGAGCTCTTCGGCGACGTGCTGTACCAGCTGGGAGCGCTCGACGGCGTTGCCCACGCCGTGGGTGCCTCCGTGGACTACGTGAAGCCGCACGGGGCCCTGTACAACCGGCTGGTCCACGATGCCGAACAGGCGTCGGCCGTGGTGGCCGCGGTAAACGCGTACGATCCCGGCCTGCCCATCCTGGGGCTCCCGGATTCCGAGCTCCTGAAGCAGGCCACGGGCGCCGGGCATCCGGTGTTCATCGAGGCGTTCGTGGACCGCGCCTACCGGGCGGACGGCACGCTGGTTCCGCGCTCGGAAGAGGGTGCCGTGCTGCAGGACGTCGACGCGATTGTTGAGCGGGCCGTGCGGCTGGCTGCCAAGGGCGAAGTGGTGGCCGTGGACGGAACAGTGGTCCAGGTCAGGCCCGATTCCCTGTGCATCCACGGCGATACGCCGGGCGCGGTGGGGATGGCTGCCGCCGTCCGGGCAGGACTGGAAGCGGCCGGCATTGAACTGGAGTCCTTCGCCTAGCCGAAAATCAGGTGTGCCACCGTAAAGATGGCAAGCCCGGCCAGCGCCCCCACCACGGTGCCGTTGATCCGGATGAACTGCAGGTCTTTGCCCACCTGGAGTTCGATCTTCTGCGATGTTTCCTCTGCATCCCAGCGGGCCACGGTGTCCGTGATGACCCCGGCAATGTCAGAGCGGTAGGTCCGCACCAGGTAGCCGGCTGCGTCGCCGATCCACGCGTTGACCTTGCCGGCCAGTTCGGGGTCGCTGACCAGCCGGGAGCCGAAGTCCCGCACGGCCGCCTTGAACTTCACGGTCAGTTCGCTGTCGGGATCGTCCACGGCGCCCAGCAGCGCATTCTTGACGGTGCCCCACGTGCGGGAGGCCAGTTCGCGCACCTCGGGGTCGCCCAGCACCTGGGCCTTGATGTCCTCGGCGCGGGCGATCATCGCGGGATCATGCTGGAGGTCCTGGGCAAGGTCGTTCAGGTACTTGTCGATGGACTGCCGGACCTGGTGGTTGGGGTCTGCCTGCACTGCCCGGACGAACTTGAGGATTTCCACATAGACCTTGTCGCCCACCAGCCCGTCCACGAACTGCGGGACCCATGTGGGGGAGCGGTCGGACACCAGGTGGGTGACGGTGTCGTGGTTGTCGTCCACCCAGTCGGCGGCGCGGTCCACCAGCAGGTCCACCAGGTTGTGGTGGTGCCCGTCGCGGAAGATCCGTTCGGCCATCTTGCCCACCGGCGGCCCCCACGGCGGAGTCAGCAGGTGCTTACGCACCATTCCCTCGATGACCGCCTGGACGTCGTCGTCGTTCAACACCTTGAAAAGGCCGCGGATGACGGCGGCGCCTTCCTTGGCCACCCGCTCGGAACCGGCGGGCGTGGCAAGCCACTCGCCCGCCCGGCGGGCGATATTCACGCTGGCGAGCTTGTCCTGGACCACCTGCTCCGAGAGGAAGTTGGTCTCCACGAACTCGCCCAGCGAGGCGCCGATCTGGTCCTTCCGGCGCGGAATGATGGCGGTGTGCGGGATCTTGATGCCCATGGGGTATTTGAACAGCGCCGTGACCGCGAACCAGTCTGCCAATGCGCCCACCATGCCGCCTTCGGCCGCCGCGCGCACGTACTGGAGCCACGGATATTCCTTCTGCAGCGCGAACGCGAAGACGAAGATCACGGCCATCACCAGCAGCAGCCCCAGGGCCACCAGCTTCATTTTCCGCAGCGCTGCCGCCTTTTCGGCGTCGCCCTCACTCAGTTGGTGGCCGACGGCGGCCCGCGCCTTTGCATGGCCCCTCGCGGGCGGTGGTGTGGAAGGGGTGGGCCCGCCGGGTGATTCCCGGGTAGTTGGCTCAGAGTTCACCTGCATGTGCCAAGCCTAGTCCCGCAGCGCGGGGCCGGTCGGCTACCGTGTCTGCATGACTACTGATGAGTCAGCGCCGCAACGGCCGTTGGTCTTTGCCCACCGCGGCTCCAGCGCCGCGTTCGCCGAACACACCCGGGCCGCCTACCTGCAGGCCCTGGCCGACGGCGCCGACGGCGTGGAGTGCGACGTCCACCTCACGCGTGACCAGCACGTTGTCCTCCTGCATGACGCCAACCTGGACCGGACCTCGGACGGAACGGGACCCGTTGCCGAGCGCACCCTCCGGGAACTGCGGCACCTGGATGTCTCGTCATGGAAGGGCGTCCGCATCCCGGAGGCATACGGTGCCCGGTCAGAGCAGCTCCTGACGCTGCCGGAACTCCTGGACATCCTGCGTGGTGCCGGCCGGCCGGTGAAACTGGCGATCGAGCTCAAGCACCCCAGCCCGTACCAGCTCAAGCTGGAGGATCGAGTCCTTGAAGTGCTCCGCAGCGAGGGGTGGGACCCCAAAAGTTCTTCCGTGGACAACGTGGCGGTGACCTTCATGAGCTTCAGCCCGGACTCCGTCCGCCACCTGCTCAGCTCGGTTCCGCCGGAGTACATCTGCCAGTTGGTGGACGACGTGGACATCCGGGCGATCCGCGGCGGACTGGGGTTCGGGATGATCACCGGCGGCGCAATTGCCAACCTGATGAGGGCAACCCAGGCCGAAGGCGAGCGGATCCTGGACAACGGCGAGGTGGGCCTGGCCGGGCCCGGCATCGAGTATGTCCGCCGGCACCCCGCTGCCGTCCAGCGCTGGCTCGCCTCCGGCCGGCGCTTCCGGGTGTGGACGGTGGATTCGGAGCAGGACGTGGCGCTGTGTGCGGGACTGGGAATCCAGGAGATCACCACCAACGTGCCGGCCCGGGTCCTGGGCCAGCTGCAGGTTGCCTCGCCGCAGGGAAGGTAGGGGCGCATGGAGGAGGTCCCGGACGGCGTGCCTCCCCTGGGCCTGACGGTTACAGGAGCCCGCCGCGCCTGTGGTTGAGTGGAGCCATGCCTTTTCCCCGCTCCGGCCGGGCCGCCCAGACCCTCTCCGCTGCAGCCATGAGCGCACTGCTCCTGGCCAGCGCCATGAAACACTTCCGCGACCCCGCCTTCTACCGCCAGGTGGTCCCGGGCTACCTCTGCCGTGACGATGAACCCGGCCAGGATGCCGCTCCCGCGCGTCCGCTTGCCCTCCTCTCCCGGGAGGAATGGATCGCCCTGAGCGGACTGCTGGAACTGGCAGCCGCCGTCGGAATCCTTGTCCCCGGAACGCGGAAGGTGGCCGCCACGGGCACCGCAGTGATGTTCACCGCGTTCCTGGCCGGACACCTGGATGCGCTCCAGCGGGCGTACGGACCCCAGGGAACGCGGGCGCAGCGGAAGGTGCACACCGTCCGCCTGCCGCTGCAGGCGCCGCTCATTGCGTGGGCGTGGAGCCTGCGCCGGCCGGCCGGGGGAGCGCGTCCGTGACCCTGCTGGCCTCCCCGGCGGTGCGGATGGGAATCTCCATCAGCATCGCCACCGGACTGTACGGCGTGTCCTTCGGGGCGCTCTCAGTGACGTCCGGGCTCAACTTCTGGCAGACGATGGCACTAAGCCTGCTCCTGTTCAGCGGCGGCTCGCAGTTCGCGTTCATCGGCGTGGTGGCCGGTGGCGGGTCCGGCATCGCAGCCATGAGCGCCGCCACCCTGCTGGGCATGCGCAACGGGATCTACGGCATGCAGCTCAACGCGCTCCTGCACCCCACCGGCTGGCGCAGGTACGTCGCAGCCCAGCTCACCATTGACGAGTCCACAGCAACCAGCTCCGGCCAGACCGATCCCGCTGAACAGCGCCGGGGGTTCTGGGCGGCGGGCATCGGCATCTACGTGCTGTGGAACCTCTTCACCGCCATCGGTGCGCTCGCCGGGAGCGGCCTGGGCGATCCCAAGCAGTGGGGGCTGGACGGTGCAGCCGTCGCTGCGTTCCTGGGGCTGCTCTGGCCGCGGCTCAAGGGACGCGAGCCGGTGGCCATTGCCGCTGTATGTGCCGTGGCCACCGTCATCGCTGTGCCGTTCGTTCCCGCGGGCGTGCCAATCCTGGTGGCGGCCGTGGTGGCGGCGGTGATCGGCTGGTTCAGCCACGGCCGGCGTGACGAAGGCCTGGAGCCGGACGTGGACCCCTTCCGGGAACGCCACCACCACGGGGCGCACCGCGCAGGGGACACCGGTCCGGGGGCCGGCGAATGAGTCTCTGGATCTGGCTGCTGATTGCCTGTGCGCTGGCCTACGCATGGAAGCTGGTGGGCTACTTCGTTCCGGCCCGGCTGCTCGAAGACCCGCGCATGTCCCGGGTGGCGGGCACCATGACCATCGGGCTGCTCGCCTCCCTGACTGTGGTGAACACGTTTGCCACAGGACAGTCGCTCGCTGCCGATGCCAGGCTGGGTGCGCTGGTGGCCGCCGCCATAGCCCTGGCGCTCCGTGCGCCGTTCCTGGTGGTGGTCCTCGCCGGCGCGGGAACGGCTGCGCTGCTGAGGATCCTTGGCTGGAACTGAGGGCGTGGCCGGGACAAGCACACGGCCCCGCCATGTGATGCCGCTCACGTTCATTGTGCTTTCCCGGTTGTACTATGAAAGCGGCTATGCAGTCGGCCGTGGAATTTCGCATGAATGGTGACCATGGAAAATCAACTGCATGCAGCCGGGGAAAGATCCGGGCGTCTTCACCACAAGAATTCGAGACGACGGGCGGGACTCCCTGCCAAGCGTTTCTTCACCCGGTTTGCCCGCCTCGCCGACGTTCCGGAGGAGGACCTGGAATTGCTTTCCCGGAGCTTGCGGACGTCGCTGGACCTGGATCCGGCATCCAACATTCCGGCACTGCAGGCACTGGTTCACCAGGAACTTCGCAGCAGGGGCGAGGCCGGCGGCACGTAGCAAACCGCATCCCGGAACCGATGTGTGGTGGACTGGCACCAGGGCCGCAAGTCCACTGCGGCGGCCACAAAGGAGGAACCGAGATGAACGATCAGTCACGTCCGGAGCAGCAGGGGAAGCCGCGGCAAGGCTATCTTGACCCGAGGGGTTCGGAATCCACCCGGGAGATGCGGGATACAGCCCGGCGCCGCCGGGATGCCGAGGAAAAGCTGCAGCAGCACCTCAATGAGGCCAAAGACCACGTCCCCAATGAGCGCGACGACCAGCCGGGGCAGCCCGGGCACAATGAGCCCGACGACGGCGGCGACGGCGGGCAGGGCCCGTCCCGCTAGGGCTGGCGGACAGCGGCCGGACGAAAACCGGTAGCAGGAAAAGGGTGGGCCGCCGGGGAGCTTGCCAGCTTCTGCGGGAGGTGCAGCCTGCTGGCCAGGAGAATCAGGGCCTGCTGGCTAGGCTACGCCATGGGCTGCGCCATCGGGCGAACCGGCCCGCCGGCAGCTTTCTTCGACGGCCATCTCGTACCACGCCTCCGCCCCGAATTCGGGTTCAGGAGTATCCAGGTTCTGGTACAGGGCGTCCAGGAGGTTTGCGAGTTCTTCCGCGGTCAGCGAGGGAAGGACTTCTTCGGGACCGCGCGGATCGTTAAGGTAGCGGTTCAGTTTTGAACTGTTCATTATGCCGCTACCGAAATGCGCCGGAATTGCCGGGATTGCTTCATGGGTCACTCCATCCCAAAAGTTGGGAGGCTGGCTGCGTAACCCCTCCTGAAGTGTATTCCACCCGCGGGACGCCCACAATGGTGCTGTCCGCGCACCAGCCCCGCTGACGCCCCGGCAGTCCGGAGCCGTGCCTGCGCCCCGTGCGGCGCCGTTCTACTGCATGCCTTAGCCCAGGTGCGGGCCGGCTCCGGGTGTGGACGGGACCGGCACGTGGGCCGGCAGGGGGCGGGTGGGCCGCGTTGTCCGGATGGCGTCCTCAACCAGTGCCAGCGGACGGCGCCAGGCGTCGGAACCGGGCTCCATGGTGTCCACCACTCCGATGAGCATGGCGAGCAACCGGAACATGTCCGTCATGGAAATGTCCGCCCGCAGGCTTCCCTGCCCCTGCCCGCGCACCAGCAGCACGCTGATGGATTCCATGAGTGAGCCGGTAATGCCGGTCAGGAGTTCGCGCCGCCCCGCGACGGCTCCCAGCAGGTTGGCGTCAGCACTGGCCGCGTCCATGAGTGCCTCCAGGACCCGCAGCAATCCGGCAGCCCCGTCGATGTCCGCCAGGGCGCCGTCCACCACGGGATCCACCGTGAGGCGCAGCTGCCGGTTTAGGGCGGCCAGTACCAGCTCTTCCTTGTCCGCGAAATTGCGGAAGAGGGTGGCCGGGCCAACCCCTGCGGTAGCCGCGATGGTCTGCAGCGGTACTTCGGGTCCAAATTCGCGGAAGCATTGCCGGGCCGCCGTGATGATCTTGTCCACATTCCGCGCTGCGTCGGCACGGAGGGGCTTACGGGCGACAGCGAGGCTCATGCGAAAAGGTTAGCAACGGAGCTTTCAGCGAACACCGTTACTGCGCGGTAGGGGGTTATATGACGCTCACGGGCGCCATCCTGCCCTGCCGCCGCGCGCAAGGCGTGGCACACTGGCCTCATGTTGCTTGCGTTTTCTGTCGCCCCGTCGGGCGCCCCCAGCGAAGGTTCCCGGCCAACTGACGCGTCAGTGCACGACGCCGTTGCCGCCGCCGTCAAAATCGTCCGGGAGTCGGGCCTGCCCAACACAACGGACTCGATGTTCACCACCATCGAAGGTGAATGGGACGAGGTCTTCGACGTCGTCAAGCGGGCAACGGAGGCAGTGGGACGGTACGGCAGCCGCGTCTCCCTGGTGATTAAGGCTGATATCCGGCCGGGTTACACAGGGGAACTGACCGCAAAAGTGGACCGCCTGGAAGAAGCGCTCGCAGACGGTTCCTGACCCGCGCAGCCCCCGGCCCGCCGTCGGCCTTTCGCCGGCACCAGGTTGTCCGCCGGCACCCGCCTTCGGCCGGCACCCAACTTCTCTGGATTCCAACGCCACCCCGTGCCAAACTGTGGCAATGTTTGAGCACCATCCCCGTCCGGAGTGGATTGCGGCGGAAAAGTTCCTGTCCCGCGTTGTGGTCCATCCGGATCCTGCGCTGGAGCAGGCCATCAGTTCCGCCGCCGAGGCAGGGATGCCGGCCATCGAAGTGTCTCCCAACGCAGGCAAGCTCCTCAAGCTTCTGGTCCAGCTGTCCAGGGCCCGGCGCGTGCTCGAAATTGGCACGCTCGCAGGCTTCAGCACCATCTGGATGGGCCGTGGCCTCCCTTCTGACGGGACCCTGGTCACCTGCGAATTCCTGCCAAAGCACGCGGAGGTCGCGTGGGCCAACATTGATGCCGCCGGCCTGGGCGAAAAGGTGGAAATCCGGCTGGGACCTGCGCTGGAGACCCTGGCGGCACTTGAGGAGGAAGGCAGGGAGCCCTTCGACTTCATCTTCATTGACGCGGACAAGGAGAACAACAGCCGCTACCTGGACTGGGCCGTCCGGCTGGGAAGGCCGGGGGCCACGGTGGTCCTGGACAACGCCGTCTGGGAGGGTGCAATCCTGGACCCTGCAATGGACCCGGTCAACGCGCCGGGAATCATTGAGGCACTCAGGCTCCTGGGCGAGCACCCGCGTCTGGACGCCACCGTCATCCAGACCGTTGGCTCCAAAGGCTGGGACGGTTTCGCGCTTGCACGCATCCGGTAGCACCCGTGCCGGGGGAATCTTCCTGCCCATCAAACTGCTAAGTATGCTTAGAATCAGAATCCGGCTGGCGATCAGCCGGACCAACAGCAGCAGTGGAGGAAACTGATGAAAGCGTCACCCGCCCTTGCCGGCAATCTTCAGACGGTGCTTACGGACCTCATTGAGCTGCACCTGCAGGGAAAGCAGGCGCACTGGAACCTCGTGGGCACGAACTTCCGCGACCTGCACCTGCTGCTCGATGAGATCATCGCTGCCGCCCGGCTCTTCGCGGACCAGGCGGCGGAGAGGATGCGCGCGCTCCACGCCCTTCCGGACGGCCGCAGCAGCACCGTGTCTGCCGGCACCCGGCTGGACGGGTTTCCCGAAGGCCTGACCTCCACGAAGCAGACCGTCAAACTCATCACCGCCCGGCTGGAGCGGACAGTCCAGACCATGCGGGATGTCCACGATGAGGTGGATGAGGAAGACCCCACCAGCGCCGACCTGCTCCACGCTGCCATCGAGCGGCTGGAACAGCTGGCCTGGATGGTCAATGCCGAAACCATGGCACCCACGGCCTCCGTCACCGAGCCGGCCGGCACGTAGGCGCCGCCATCACGATGCAGGAACTCTCCGAAGAACACAGCGCACCATCCGCCGGGGGCGCGGTGCCCGGCACCAACGCAGCGGTCCGGCTCTCCGCCGCCCGGGAAGGCCCGGACGGCCTGGATCCTTTGTTCCAGGCCGTCTCCGCCAGCGCCGGCAACGTGCCGGCTTTGCTCGGCCTGGCGCAGGAAGCCGGAAAAGAGTGGCCGCGGCCCGGCGAAGGGAACACCGCGCTTCTCTGGGAGCTCCTGGCCACCGTTGCCGCCCTCGACGTTGCCGCTGCCCGAGTCTTCGAACCGCACCTGGATGCCTTGGCGATCCTGGCCCAGGCAGGGCATGACCCCGCCCGTGCCAGCGGCGCCTGGGGTGTTTTTGCAGCGGAAGGAGCAGGAATGCGGCTCGCTGCCGAAAGCAACGGTTCCGGGGTGCTTTTGAGCGGCGCCAAACCGTGGTGTTCCCTCGCCCAGGTGCTTGACCACGCGGTGGTCACCGCCCACACGGACGACGGCGGCCGTGCAGCTTTCGCCGTTGACCTGCGCCACGCCGGCGTGACCTGCGAGGAACCGGAGTGGGTGGCCAGGGGGCTGCAGGAAATCCCCAGCGGAACCGTTCGGTTCGACCGGGTCCCCGCTGAGCCGTTGCAGGGAACCAACTGGTACTTCAGCCGGCCTGGCTTCGCCTGGGGCGGCATGGGGGTGGCCGCGTGCTGGCTCGGGGGAGCCGTGGGCATCGCCCGGGACTACCGGGATTCCCTCCGTGCCGGACGTCTTTCCGGCCGGGAGCCGGACCAGGTTGCGCTGGCCTCGCTGGGAGAGCTAGACCGCACCCTGACCTCCGCATTGCAGTACCTTGCAGGAACCGCGGAAGGCATCGACCGGCAGGGACAGGCGTCCACTGAACAGGTGTCCACTGAACAGGTGCCCGCTGACCAGGGGCCTCCTCAACAGTGGAATCCCGGGCGGGTTACGCCCTGGAGCGATGCGCTGCGCGTGCGCGCAACCTGTGCCGCCGCCGTCGAACGCGTGATGTCCGTAGTGGGCAGCAACCGCGGGCCGGGACCGCTGGCCTTCGACCGGACGTATGCCAAGCGGATGGCTGACCTGGCACTGTACGTCCGCCAACACCACGGCATGCGTGACGACGCCCAGCTGGGCTCCCTGACCCTGAAAGGTGACGCGCCATGGTGACCTTCCTGCACACTGACGAGGGGACTGACGAGTCGGCCTGGTCCGCCCGGGGCCTTCCGGTCATTCCTGAGCTCCCGCTCGGTCCGGAGGAGCTTGCCGCCATGCGGTTCCTGGTCCTTGCCGCCCACCCGGACGACGAGACCCTCGGAGCGGGCGGCCTGATGGCGCGGCTGCACGCCCTCGGCGCAGAGGTGCAGGTGCTGTTGTGCACTGCAGGGGAGGCCTCGCATCCCGGGTCGGAAACCGTCTCCCGGGAAGAACTGACTGCCAGGCGCCTGGCGGAGTTCGCCGCGGCCCTGGACCGCATGGGGCTGAAAGACCGCTGGCGGTACCTCGGCCTGCCGGACAGCGGCCTGGCGGAGCGCACTGCCGGCATAAGCCGTTCGGTCAGCGAAACCGCCGCAGCGCTGGCCGGTCCTGCCGGGCGGCTCGCCATTGTTGCGCCGTACCGCGCCGATGGGCATGCCGACCACGACGCCCTCGGCACCGTAGCCGCGGCTGTTGCCGCCGACAACGGTTACGCACTGCTGGAATACCCCATCTGGTACTGGCACTGGGCCACCCCCGGGCACCCCGAATGGCAATCCTGGGTGAGGCTTCCGCTGGAGCCCGCAGAACAGTCCGTCAAGGAGCGGGCCATGCAGGAGCATGCCAGCCAGACCAGGCCGCTTTCTCCGCATCCCGGTGACGAGGTCCTCCTGAGCGAGTCCTTCCTGCGGCACTTCTCCCGCCCCTTTGAAACCTTCGCCTGGACTGCCCCGCAGGAGTTCACTCCCGGAAAACCAGGTGGCCACGGAACCATGCCGCGCACCAGCAGGGAAGCACAGGGCATCTTTGACGGCATCCACAGCCGGGAGCCGGACCCCTGGAAGTACACCACCAGCTGGTATGAGCGGCGGAAGCGCGCTCTGACACTCGCGGCGCTGCCTTCCGAACACTATTCCGCGGCCCTGGAGATCGGCTGCTCCATCGGCACGCTGACTGCCGACCTTGCCCCGCGGTGCACCAGCCTGCTGGCGGTGGACGCCAGCGGTGCAGCGCTGGCGCAGGCAGCGGAACGCCTGGCCCCATTCCCGGGCGTCACCGCCAGGCAGCTGACGCTGCCCGCCGAGTGGCCTGCGGGGAGCTACGACCTGGTGGTGGTGTCCGAGGTGGGGTACTACCTCGCCGCCGGTGAGCTCGATGCCGTGGTCGAAAAAATCAGGGACTCGATCCTTCCGGGCGGCACCCTGCTGCTGTGCCACTGGCGCCACCCCGTTTCCGGCTGGGAACTGGACGGCGAAGCAGTCCACACCCGCGTCCGTGACGGGTTGAAATGGCCCACCGCCGGCCTCTACCGGGAGCGGGACTTCCTGCTTGAGACCCTGATTGCGCCCAGTGCGGCGGTGCCTGCGCCTTGACTCCCGTTGACAGGGTGGCCGTGGTGATTCCGGTCCACAATGAGGAGGAACACCTGGGCCGCGCCCTCGCCGGCGTGGAGGCCGCGGCATCGACACTCCGGCAGGTCCAGCCGGGAACCGATGTCAGGGTCCTCGTGGTCCTTGACTCCTGCACGGACGGTTCTGCGGCGATCGCTTCCGCGTACACCGCCCGGAACGCCTGCTTCTCTGTCCTTGAGGTCGCCTTTCGAAGCGTGGGAAGGAGCAGGCGGGCGGGAAACTGGCAGGCCCTGGGTGCTGGGGCAGAGGCAAGTCCTGGCGCCGAGGCCGGGTTGTGGCTGGCGAACACCGACGCCGACTCGGTGGTTCCGGACAACTGGCTCGTTGGGCAGCTTGAGTTGGCTGCGGCGGGAGCCGATGCGGTGCTCGGGTCTGTTGAGGTGGACCCTGCAGGGATGGCACCCGAACTGCTCAGCCGCTGGCAGTCAATGCACTCCTTCGGGGAAGACCACCCGCATGTTTTCGGAGCCAATCTTGGTGTCCGCGGCTCGGCGTACCTTGTGGTGGGCGGGTTCCCGCGGCACCTCTCGCATGAGGACAGGGTGCTGGCAGGGCGGCTGCGGGAACACGGGTTCGATGTAAGGGCCACTGACACAATCCGCGTGCGGACGTCCGGCCGCACGCAGGCCCGCGCCCCGAAGGGCTTTGGGGCCTATCTGCGGACGCTTGGCATGGAGATCGCATTGGCGCCGGAAGGGCAGTCCTAGGGCGGCAGGATATGGGGGAACGTGGCTTAACGGGAAAGGGGCTGCTGCGGTTGCGCAGCAGCCCCTTCCGGCAGGACTAGTCCTTCCGGAAAGCGTCCTTGACCTTCTCGCCGGCCTGCTTCAAGTCAGCCTTGGCCTGGTCCATTTGGCCTTCGGTCCGGAGGCTTTCGTCATCAGTTGCCTTGCCGGTCGCTTCTTTGGCCTTGCCGGCCATCTTCTCGGCGGCGTTGTCGATCTTGTCGTCCAAACCCATGGCATTTCTCCCTTCGGCTGGTGACCTGCGGCGATACGCAGGTCATGCTCCCATGCTAGCCAGCCAAGGGCTGCTTCAACAGATGGCTGGTTGCAGCAGAGGAGCTGTGGCAGGAGGGAAAAACCGGGTGTGTCAGACCAGGTCGGGGGCGCTTGCGACGATGTAATCCGCTGCGGCAGGACCGGTCATGGACAGGTTGTTGCTGTCCGGGTTGATACCGTGTTCGTCCAGTGCCACCCACAGTGCTTCCGGCGGCTGAAGCTGGGCTTTATGGAGGAGGCACCAGCTGGTGTAGAGGCCATATAGCTCGTCGCGTCCGAGGCCCAGCCCCGGCTCCCTGTCCGCGACGACTGCTTCGGCAAGAAAATCTTCAAAATGTGTAGCAGGCATGTTCGCTCATTCGGGCTCGACCTTGATGCCGCCGTATCTGCTTCAGCGGCCCTGCCGGCCCCGGAGGGGCTCAACAGAGTAATCATGAAGGTATGGCAGGGCGGCTCGCTTTGTCCAGTCAGGCTGCCCAGCCTGGACAGGCAGTGCCAGCCGGCAGGGAACCCTGCCGGCGGGGAGGTCACAGCGGTTGATTGGGCCCGTGGGTGCAGCTGGACCGAACGGATCGAGGGGGCCGACGGCGACTGGGGGGACTGGCCTCGGTCTCAGAAGAGGCCATCTCACCGCCGGCCCCGCCTGCTCCCGGGTCCCTTGTTAAAACCCGGGAAAACTAAACAGGACCTTCAAGACAATTTTCTCCCATCTTGAAGGTCCTGCCTAGTCCCCGCGGAATGCCCTACCGGGCGTCGTTGCCGCCCCGGTCTTCGTTCCCGCCAAGGGCGCGGTCGCGTACCTTGTCCCGGACCCGGTCCCGGTGCGGTTCCCGGGGCTCGTCGGAGTCGCGGTCCCCGTCCTGGTCCCGGCCCTCGTCCGGGGACTCATCCCCGCCGTTCTCGGCACTGTACTTCTCACGGATTTCCCGCCCGTGCCGGATGTCCTCTTCCTCCTGCTTCTGCAGCTTTTCGCTCTTCTTCGTGTCCCTTGGCGGCAGCTGGATGGTTTCCTCTGCCTTGATGCCCGCCTGGAGCTGCCGGCCGCGCTCCATCTCGGCGTCGAACTCTGCACCGAAAAGCAGCGACATGTTGAGGATCCAGAGCCACAGCAGCATCACGATCACGCCGCCCAGGGCGCCGTAGGTCTTGTTGTAGTTGCCGAAGTTGCCGACGTAGAAGCCGAAACCCAGCGATGCAAGCAGGAAGATGAAGAGGGCGATGCCGGAACCCAGGCTCATCCACTTGAATTTGGGCTGCTTGACGTTGGGGGTGGCGTAGTAGAGGACGGCGATGATCACGATAATCAGTCCCACCATGACAGGCCATTTAGCGATGTCCCAGATAGCGAGGAAGACGCCGCTGAGGCCGATCAGGCCACCCACCGCTTCTGCTACCGGGCCGCTCAGGACCAGCATGCCGGCCAGGATGGCAACGATGACAACGGCCAGGAGCGTGACCACCAGCATGGTTCCGCGCAGCTTGACAAAGGGCCTGCCCTCATCCACCTCGTAGACCCGGTTCATGGCACGGCCGAACGCCCCAACATATCCTGAGGCGGACCACAGGGCCGTGGCAAGGCCAAGGACAAGGGTCAGTCCTGCGGCCGGTGCGCTGGCCAATTCTTCGACAGTCCCGCTGACGGTGTTGACCGTCTCGGCGGGGGCAAAACCGCTCACGATCTGCAGCAGGGCGCTGGTGGTTTTCTGGGGGTCGCCGAATAGCCCGATCACTGAGATGAGTGCCAGGATGGCCGGGAACAGCGACAGGACCGCGAAGTAGGTCAGGGCTGCGGCCTGGTCAGGGCACTGGTCCTTGCTGAATTCCCGAAAGGTCTTCTTGGCGATGTATTTCCAGTTCGGCTTGACGAGGTCTTTCGGACTCTCCGGCTTCCGGGAATCATCGGGTGCCGGGGCCTGGCCTGCTTTGGCGGTGCTGCTCTCGGATGCGTCATGAGTGGCCATGGGGTGTCCTCTCGATAAGGGGCGAAAAACGGACAGGCCAGCTCCGCGGTTGGCGGGGCCGGCCTGTCAGGTGGTGCTGGGTGCCTTGCGTGTGCCGCGGTGTACTGGATGCCGCTTAGGTGTTTTTGACGTTGGAGGTGGCGTCGGTGGTGCGGTCTTTGACGTCGGTGGCGGCGTGTTGGCCTTCGGCTT
>NZ_JBJURL010000067.1:0-23854 GCF_046097905.1 Pseudarthrobacter sp. NKDBFgelt
ACGGACAGGAACGCGCTGGCGGCCCGCGGCCCGATGGCCAGCACGCACCCGATCTCCGCGGCGACGGCCATTTCCTGTGCCTGCACCGGCATCCCGGGAGGGGCCAGGGCATGGGCGGTGTCGGCGTACTTCATGGCAGCACGGGCCTTCAACCCCGCCACGCCGGCCTCCACAGCCGCCGCGCCGGCGAGAATGTCCAGGCTCCCGTCCGCCAGCCCGGCCAACGGATCGGCAGCAGAGAACGGCTCCGCACCACACCCGTCCACCTCAGCGTTGAGCACGGCAAGCGCGGCCCTGATGTCCGCAAACGCCTTCGCCACCGCTTCGCTGCCCATAAACCCATCATGGCAAGGGGGTCTGACATTGACGCCGGAAGAGGCCGGGCATGCGGGAAACACGGCAAACTGGAACTGCTGGGAGACGAATTCGGCCGCCATCGGCGGGTGACGCCGTTGTCACCTGCTGATGGCGGCCGAAGCTTACGCGGGCAGTCTCAAGTACCGGCCCGGGTTGATACCCGGCGGGGGCGAACCCATGCCGGGAGGGGGCATCAGATAATGACTGCCCCGTTGGCGGTCTCGAAAGTCACCGAAAGGATCCCGGGGGTTCCGTGCGGTGCCACCCATTCCACGGCTACATCTTCCAGCGGCTTCTCCACGGGTTCACCCAGCCACTCGGTTACCCGGGCGGCAGAGCCGGCTATGGTGAGGCAACTCATCTTGACGTTGCTCTCATAAGCGTTGGAGGGGTGCAGGGAAGGATCGCCCTCCCACTTGAGCATGTACGGGACCTGGGGGTCCGCGATCAGGCCGAGGATGCCGATCTGTTTCCAAACCAGTTCGCGGCCGTCAGGGAACTTACGGTTGCCGTTGACTGAGGAGCGGCCCAGGCGTTCCTCAAAGGGGGCCAGGTCATCTACCTCGACGCACCAGCCCATCCAGCCGCCGCCGGCTGCAGACCGTGCACGCACTGCCTGGCCGAAGGGGGCCTTGTCCGAAGCCGGGTGGTCCAGGACCTCAACGACCTCAAGGTACTTGTGCCCCGCGAGCGGGATGATCATATTCCGGGTTCCGAACCGAGGGTGTACTCCACCCTTCACTGCCTCAACGCCGAGGGCAGAGGAAATACGTTCGGTGGTGGCAGCCAGGCCATCGTGTTCACAGGCGTAAGAGACGTGATCCATGCGCATGGCAACATCTTGGCACTTTGTGATCGGGCTCTCAGCTAAGGGTAGCCTTACTGGGATTTCCCCTGCGGAAAGTGATTGCGCGGACTCCCGCAGGGGTCATGCGCGGGACCATGTTCGTCACAATGCTGTGCCGCTTTGTGCAGGTGTTCCTACACTGGGCTCAGGTTATGAGTGCCAGCGCCAAGCCCCGGCTTGCTGGCCGGCAACCCTCCTTCCGCGGTGGGGTGCCCCGGGTGAGGACCTGGCTGTCCGGTAAATGGCCGGATGGCAAGCGCGGCCCGCGGTGCTTCGTGCATGCCGGGCCCAGTCAAAGGAGCCTTAGTTGTCCAACGGATGGTCATTCGAAACCCGCCAGATCCATGCAGGACAGGAGCCGGACAGTGCCACAGGCGCCCGGGCACTTCCTATCTACCAGACCACGTCCTTCGTTTTTCCCAGCGCCGAGAGCGCCGCCAACCGGTTCGCCCTTGCTGAACTGGCACCCATCTATACCCGCATCGGCAACCCCACCCAGGAGGCCGTGGAACAGCGGATCGCCAGCCTTGAAGGCGGGCTGGGGGCACTGCTGCTGAGTTCGGGCCAGGCCGCCGAGACCTTCGCCATCCTGAACATTGCGGAGGCCGGCGACCATATTGTTGCCAGCCCCAGCCTTTACGGCGGAACATACAACCTCTTTGCCCACACCCTGAAGAAGTTCGGCATTTCGGTGACCTTCGTGGCGGACCCGGACAACCTGGAGCAGTGGCGCACTGCAGTGCAGCCCAACACCAAGCTGTTCTTCGGCGAGGTGGTTTCCAACCCCCGGCAGGACGTCCTGGACATCGAAGGCATCTCCCAGGTGGCACACGAGGCCGGTGTGCCCCTGATCGTGGACAACACCCTGTCCACCCCGTACCTGATCCGCCCGCTGGAATGGGGAGCGGACATCGTTGTCCATTCGGCAACCAAGTACCTGGGCGGCCACGGCTCCGCGATTGCCGGCGTGATCGTGGACTCAGGAAACTTCGACTTCGGCAAGGACCCGGCGAAGTTCCCGGGCTTCAACACCCCGGACCCCACCTACAACGGGCTGGTGTACGCCAGGGACCTGGGCAAGGACGGTGCCCTTGGCGCCAACCTGTCCTACATCCTCAAGGCCCGCGTCCAGTTGCTCCGGGACCTGGGCTCCGCCGTCTCCCCGTTCAACGCATTCCTGATCGCACAGGGCCTGGAAACGCTGAGCCTGCGCGTGGAACGGCACGTTGCCAACGCCACGGAAGTGGCGCGCTGGCTGGAGGGAAGGGACGACGTCGAATCCGTCGCCTATGCGGGGTTGCCCTCCAGCCCGTGGTACGAGCGGGGCCGCAAGTATGGCCCCAAGGGCACGGGCGCCATTGTGTCCTTCAACCTGGCCGGCGGAGCCGAGGCCGGCAAGCGCTTCGTGGACGCGCTGGAGCTGCACTCCCATGTGGCGAACATCGGTGACGTCCGCTCCCTTGTCATCCACCCGGCGTCGACCACCCACAGTCAGCTTTCCCCGGAGCAGCAGGCTGTTGCCGGCGTAACCCCCGGCCTGGTCCGGCTGTCGGTGGGAATCGAACACATCGATGACATCCTGGCGGACCTGGAAGCCGGATTCCGGGCAGCGAAGGATGCCACCGGAGCCTAGCCAGGCACCCGAAGAACCCACCACGGCGGCAGGCCGGGGAAGTCACAACCAGTCACACTCTTGGCGGCAGGCGGGGGCTGTTTCGTACACTCGAACCAGGTCATGAGTGCCAGTGACAGCCCCGGCTTGCTGGCCGGCAACCCTCCTTCCGCGGTGGGGTGCCCCGGGTGAAGACCTGGCCTGCCGGTCATTCGACGGCGGGCAAGCGCGTAGAAGAGGTCTTGCCATGACGGTTACCGTCACCCGTACCACCGTCCCCGAACACGGAATCGTCCGCTATGCCTCCATTGGGGGACTGGACCTTGAAGCCGGCGGCTACCTGCCCGAGGTCACCCTGGCCTACGAAACCTGGGGCACCCTTAACGCGGACGCCAGCAATGCCGTCCTGATCGAACATGCCCTGACCGGCAGCACCCACGTGACCCGCGGCGATACCGACGAACCGGGCTGGTGGGAGCAGCTGGCCGGGCCGGGTGCGCCCGTGGACACGGACCGGTTCTTTGTAGTGTCCATCAACATTGTGGGCGGCTGCTACGGGTCCACCGGGCCGTCGTCGCCGGCACCGGACGGGGCCCCCTGGGGATCCCGGTTTCCCCTGGTCACGCTGCGGGACAGCACTGTGGCGGAGGCCCGGCTGGCTGACCAGCTGGGGATCCGGAGCTGGTTTGCGGTGCTGGGCGGTTCCATGGGCGGAGCCCGCGCACTTGAGTGGGCCATCTCCTTCCCGGAGCGGGTGCAGCGCTGCGGAGTGATCTCCATCGGCGCCGCCAGCACGGCCGAGCAGATTGCGTTCGCACAGGCGCAGACCCTGGCGATCCGCCAGGATGCCAATTTCAATGGCGGCGACTACTACGGCGGCCCGTTCCCCGAGGACGGCCTGGCCCTGGCCCGGCGGATCGCGCACATCACCTACCGCTCCGCGGCGGAACTGGAAGGCAGGTTCGGCCGCGAACCCCAGGCTCCGGAGTCACCCCTGCAGGGTGGCGTCCTGGCCGCCCGCGGACGCTACCAGGTGGAAAGCTACCTGGACCACCAGGGGAACAAGCTGGTCCGGCGGTTTGATGCCAACAGCTACATCGCCATCACCGAGGCCCTGATGAGCCATGACATCTGCCGGGGCCGGGGGCCGCTTCCCGAGACCCTGGCGCGGTCGCGTGCGCGCTTCTTCGTGGCAGCCGTGGATTCTGACCGGCTCTATTTCCCGGCCCAGTCCCGGGAACTTGCCGCGGCCCTGCCGGGAGAAGTGGACGTCCACGTCATTGAGGCGCCGATAGGCCATGACGGCTTCCTGACCGAAATAGGCCAGCTGGGCCACCAGCTCCGGGCGCACCTCTCGGCATAAAACTTCCCCTCACAGGCAGGCAAATGTGCATTTATGCAGATAGCCTCTGCATGATTCGCCGTTGAGCTTGGTGTTCAGGCGGACCATACTCGTTGGGACCCGGCGGTTCGTGGCCAAAATCACACGTATCCGCCACAGACTGTCCCAGTGGTGTCGAAGAAGACGCCGAAGGAGTTCATCAATGAGTACGGAAAAGTCCGCCGCGCGGCGGCCCGAGGAAACCGACGTCAAGTCCTCAGGCCTGAAGAAGGTCGTCACGGCCTCCATGGCCGGCACCGTGGTTGAGTGGTACGAGTTCTTCCTCTACGCCTCCGCCGCCACGCTGGTGTTCGGCAAGCTGTTCTTCCCCAATTCCGGAACCGAGCTGGACGGCATCATCGCAGCCTTCGTCACCTACGCGGTCGGCTTCGTTGCCCGCCCCATCGGCGGCATCGTCTTCGGCCACTTCGGCGACAAGTTTGGCCGCAAGCAGCTGCTGCAGCTGAGCATCATCCTGGTGGGTGTTGCCACCTTCCTCATGGGCTGCCTGCCGACCTTTGCGCAGATCGGCTACTGGGCCCCGGCGCTGCTGGTGTTCCTGCGCTTCGTCCAGGGCTTCGCGGTGGGCGGCGAATGGGGCGGAGCCGTGCTCCTCGTCGCCGAGCACAGCCCGAACAAGTCCCGCGGCTTCTGGTCAAGCTGGCCGCAGTCCGCTGTCCCCATGGGCAACCTGCTCGCCACCGCCGTCCTGTTCACCCTGTCCTCCACCCTCTCCCCGGAAGCCTTCCTCAGCTGGGGCTGGCGCGTCGCCTTCTGGCTCTCCGCAGTGATCGTCATCATCGGCTACTACATCCGCACCAAGGTCCAGGACGCGCCGATCTTCCTCGAGGCCCGCAAGGAAGTAACCGTCGAGAACAAGGGCTACGGTGTTGCCGAAGTCTTCCGCCGGTACCCGCGTGGCGTGTTCACCGCCATGGGCCTGCGCTTTGCGGAGAACATCCTGTACTACCTTGTAGTCACGTTCTCCATCACCTACCTGAAGGTGGTGGTGCAGACGGACACCTCCCGCATCCTGCTCCTCCTGCTGGTGGCACACTTCATCCACTTCTGCGCAGTACCGCTGGTGGGCAAGATGTCCGATTCCCTGGGACGCCGCCCGGTGTACATGGCCGGTGCAATCCTCGCAGGAACGTGGGGCTTCTTCGCCTTCCCGATGATGGACACCGCCAACGATTTCATTATCCTGGCAGCCATCACCATCGGCCTGCTGTTCCACGCCCTCATGTACGCTGGCCAGCCGTCCATCATGGCGGAAATGTTCCCCACCCGCATGCGGTATTCCGGCGTTTCCCTCGGCTACCAGGTGACCTCCATCGTGGCCGGCTCGCTGGCGCCCATCATCGCCAGCTCGCTGCTGGCCAGCTTCGGCTCGTCCCTTCCGGTGGCGTTCTACCTCCTGGGCGCCTGCGTCGTGACAGCGATCTCGGTGTTCTTCCTCAGGGAAACCCGCGGTATCTCACTTCATGATGTCGATGCCGCTGACGCCCAGGGCACCGCCGATCTCCTGGCCGCGGCCAAGAAATAGCCGCCAGGAAGTACTCCCCACGGCACAGCACCACGGCCACGGCAGCTGCCTGTCCACAAACATAAAGTCAGGAACACCATGCGAGCAGCAGTCCTCTATTCCACAGTTCCTCCTGGCACCAGTTACGCCGAAGCGCAGCCCCTGGTGGTCCAGGAGCTCAGCCGCCCCGAACCCCGCGCCGGCGAGCTGGGCGTCACCGTCACCTACTCCAGCCTGTGCCACTCAGACCTGTCAGTGGTGGACGGATCCCGCGTCCGGCCGCTTCCCATGGCACTGGGTCACGAGGCCGTGGGACGGGTAGCGTCGGTGGGTGAGGGCGTCACCGACGTTTCCGTGGGGGACCACGTGGTCCTCGTTTTCGTCCCCAGTTGCGGTTCCTGCCGCGCCTGCCTGGCTGGGCGGCCCGCGCTCTGCCACCGGGCCGCCGAGGTCAACGGCTCCGGTGACCTTCTGCACGGTGAGGCGCTGCTGCGCACGCCTGCGGGGGAGCGGATCAACCACCACCTGGGGGTTTCCGCCTTCGCGGATTACGCGGTGGTGGCCCGCGAATCAGTGGTGGTGATCGACGACGACGTCCCCGACACAGTCGCGGCGATGTTCGGTTGCGCCGTGCTCACCGGAATGGGCGCCGTCCTCAACACGGCCGACATCCGGGAAGGCCAGTCCATCGCCGTCTTCGGGCTCGGCGCAGTGGGGCTTTCGGCCGTTATGGCTGCCACGCTCGCCGGTGCCTCCGCCGTCATTGCCATTGATCCGAACACGGCCAAGCACGGACTTGCCATGAAGTGTGGGGCAACCGCGGTGGGGACCCCGGAGGACGCCGCCCGCCTGATCTCGGAAGCCGCGGGTGACGGCGTGGACATCGCGATCGAGGCAGTGGGCTCGGCCCCGGTGATTGCGTCCTGTCTCGGGCATGTGACGAGGGGCGGCGCGGTGGTTTCCGTCGGCCTGCCGCACCCCACCGCTGAGCTGACAGTGCCTGCGCTGCAGTTTGCCGGCGCGGGCAAGCGGCTGCTGGGCTCCTACATGGGCGACGCCGTTCCGGACCGGGACATTCCCCTCTACCTGGGGTACTGGCGCGAGGGCCGGCTACCCGTTGAGCTGCTGCACACGGACACCAGGCCACTGGCGGAGATCAACGAAGGCCTCGACGCGCTCGCCGCCGGGCAGGTGGTGAGGCGGCTCTTCCAGGCGTGAAACCGGCCTTGGGGCCACGACGCCGGCGTCCTCCACCGAAGCTGTCAGCAGCTCAGGCGGCCAGCAGATCCTGGCGCTCCGCCACCTCATGCTGAAGCGCACCGATCACGGCCTGCACCCGGGCGGACCGCAGCGACTCCGGGCGGGCCACTGCCCAGATGGGGACCTGGCGCTGGAACGCTTCGGGGAGCACCGGAACGAACTCGGGGTTGCGCGCCACCATGAAGTTCGGCAGCAGCCCGATTCCGGCGCCCCGGCGCACCGCCTCCACCTGGGCAAAGATGCTGGTCGCCTGGAAGCTGGACTTCGGCATTGGAAGCTGCGAGGACCGGTGCCCCAGCTCGGCAACCTGGAGCGCGGACTCAACGTAAGAGACGAAGCCGTGCTGCCTCACGCCGTCGGGCGTCTCCGGCAGGCCGCGCTCCGCGGCGTAGGCGGGGCTGGCGTAAAGCCGGAGGAAGTAGTTGGTCAGGAAGATGGCCTGGGCGTTGCTCACGTCGGTGCGTCCCACCACCACTTCAAGGTCCACGCCGGAGCGGTTCTGGCTGACCCTGCGCGTGGCACTCAACATCTCCACGTTCAGCAGTGGATGCCGCTGCTGCAGGCGGACCAGCGCAGGCGTCACGAATTCGGCGCCGAACCCGTCGGAGGTGCTGATGCGCACCATGCCGGACAGGGCGTCCCGGTCCTGGCTTGTGGCAGCGGCCAGCGAGCCGAGCGTTTCCTCGATCCTTTCCGCCGCGGCCACGGCCGAAGCTCCAAGCTCCGTGAGTTCCCACCCGTGCGGGCTGCGCTCCAGGGTGCGGCCGCCCAGCTGCCTGTCGAGGGCCAGGATCCGGCGCGAAATGGTGGTGTGCGTTGTGCCCAGCGTTTCGGCGACGGCGTTGAAACGCCCCAGCCGGGCCACTGTCAGCAGGATCAGCAGGTCGTCCGGACTCGGTAGCTGCGTCATGCCTGCCTTCCAGGCATGTGCATCAGTGCACATGCCATCTGTGATTTTTTCCCTTGATTGCACTATAGCGGGGTGTGATGGTGGACACAGACGTTACGGCCGCCGGTCGGAGACACAGCAAAGGAGCTTATGCCATGGCAGTAATCGGTTGGATTGGTTTGGGGAACATGGGAGGGTCCATGTCGGCGAACCTGGCAAAGGCCGGGCACGACGTACGGGGGTTCGACCTCAACCCGGCAGCCCTCGCCGCCGCTGAAGCCGGAGGGGTAAAGCCGGCAGGCAGCATCGCAGAAGCCGTGGCGGGCGCCGACGCCGTCTTCACCATGCTTCCGAAAGGCGAGCACGCCAAGGCGGTCTACCTGGGCGGGGACGGGGTGCTGGCGCACGCCGCTACAAACACCCTCCTCATCGATTCCTCCACCATCGACATCGCAGCCGCGAAGGAACTGCACGACGCCGCCGCTGCCGCCGGCTTCCGCTTCGTCGACGCCCCGGTTTCGGGCGGCATGAGCGGCGCAAAGGCTGGAACGCTGACGTTCATGGTGGGCGGCGAACCGGGCGCCGTGGCGGACGCCAGCCGCTTCATCGAGCCGATGGCCGCCAACGTCATCCCCACCGGCGGACCCACCACGGGGCAGGCGGCCAAGATCTGCAACAACCTGATGCTCCTGATCAACCTGGCGTCCACGGCGGAGGGTGCCGTGCTGGCGGACAGGCTGGGCCTGGACAAGAAAGTCTTTTGGGACATCGCCTCGGTTTCCTCCGGTGACAGCTGGGCCCTGCGCACCTGGTATCCCGTACCGGGTGTCGTTCCCACCGCAGCATCCAACAATGAATTCGCACCCACGTTCACCGCCGAACTGGCGAACAAGGACATCGGACTGGCCATCAGCGCTGCCGAGGACACAGGAACGCCGCTCGAAATCGGCAGGCACGTGCAGCAGCTGTACCAGCGCCTCATTGACGCAGGCGAGTCCGGCAAGGACTGCTCCATGATCATCAAGCTTGCCGATGGCTCGCTCGATGCTGCGAAGTAGCTGCCTGCGCGAGTCCGCCGTCCACGCCACAGCCATCTGAACTCCTTAGAAAGAAACCTTCATGCACACCATTCCGCATTACATCAACGGCAACCGCGTCACCGAGGCCGAGCGCTTCGGCCCCGTCTTCAATCCCGCCACCGGCGAGCAGGAAAAACAGGTGGCGCTGGCCTCCGCCGCCAGGGTGGAGGAAGCCATTGCCGCAGCCAAAGCCGCGCTCCCGGCGTGGCGGGCCGCGAGCCTCGCCAAACGGACCAACATCTTTTTCCGTGTCCGCGAAATCCTCAATGAGCGCAAGTCCGAGCTCGCCGCCATCCTGACCAGCGAGCACGGCAAAGTTCTCTCCGATGCCGAAGGGGAGATCTCCCGTGGCCTCGAGAATATCGAGTTCGCCACCGGCCTGTCCCACATGCTCAAGGGAGAACGCTCCGAGCAGGTGTCCAGCGGTGTGGATGTCCACTCCGTCCGTCAGCCCGTGGGCGTGGTGGCCTGCATTACGCCATTCAACTTCCCGGCTATGGTGCCGCTCTGGATGATCGGCAGCGCCCTGGCATGCGGCAACACAGTGCTTCTGAAACCCAGCGAAAAGGACCCGTCCTCTGCCGTGTTCATCGCTGAGGTGTTCGCCGAGGCCGGACTCCCGGCCGGGGTGCTGAACGTGGTCCAGGGCGACAAGGAAGCCGTGGACACCCTGCTCGAGCACCAGGATGTCAAAGCAGTCAGCTTCGTTGGATCAACACCCATCGCCCAATCGATCTACAAGCGGGCAGCCGACCACGGCAAACGGGTCCAGGCCCTGGGCGGAGCTAAGAACCACATGGTGGTCCTGCCGGATGCGGACCTGGACATGGCCGCCGACGCCGCCATCTCCGCCGCCTACGGCTCTGCGGGTGAGCGATGCATGGCGGTGAGCGTGCTCGTCGCCGTCGGCAGCATCGCCGACGACCTCGTGGCTGCCATCAAGAGCCGGATGGCCACCCTTAAGATCGGCCCCGGCACGGATCCGGCATCGCAGATGGGTCCGCTGATCACCGCGGAACACCGCGAGAAAGTTGCCTCCTACGTTGCCGGCGCCGAAAGCGAAGGGGCCACGGTGGTTGTGGACGGCCGGTCACAGCAGTTCGACTCGAACGGGTTCTTCATCGGCGTCAGCCTGGTGGACCACGTCAAGCCCGGCATGAAGGTCTACGACGACGAGATCTTCGGCCCCGTCCTGTCCGTGGTCCGGGTGGACAGCTACAGTGACGCTGTCCGCCTGGTCAACGACAACGAGTTCGGCAACGGGGTTGCCATTTTCACCCGCGACGGCGGCGCCGCGCGGCAGTTCGAGTTCGACGTCGAAGCCGGGATGGTTGGCGTCAATGTGCCCATTCCGGTGCCGGTGGGCACCTTCTCCTTCGGCGGTTGGAAGAACTCCTTGTTCGGTGACACCCACATGTACGGGCCGGACAGTATCCGGTTCTACACCCGCGGCAAGGTAGTGACCACCCGGTGGCCGGACCCGGCAACATCGGTCATCGACTTAGGCTTTCCCCAGGTGGACTGAGCCAGCAGGCCGACTGAACGGGCGGATGCCGGTTGTGCCCTAGCCGTCCATGATTTCGCTGCGGCGGGCCATGTATTCCTCAACGGACAGTTCTCCGTTGCTGTACTGCTGGTCCAGTTCCGCGAGCTTGCGCGCCCGGAACCCTTGCGGGGCCGACGGCGGCGGGGGAGTGGCGGGGGCAGCGGGCTGCTGTGGGGCTTCTTTGTGCTGGTCCTGTCCGTACGGCTGCTGTCCGTACGGCGGAAACTGCTGGTCCGCGGGCGGGACCGGCTGGATTGGGGGCAGGGGCTGGCTGGGCGGCAGCGGCGCCGGCTGCCCGATCTGGCGGAATCCGCCCGCGAGGTAGTCCTGCTGGGTGAAGCCGTCCCGGGGCTGCTTGCTCTGCGGGCCGCTGGAACCAAAGCCCCCCGGTCCGGGGAACTGCCCGGAACCCGGGAACTGGTCCGGATACCGTCCCGAGAAGGTTTGCTGCTGGTCCCGGCGGGCCACAGACTTCCGGTACATCCGCATGGCCATCGGAATCACGAATGACAGGATGATGATCCAGAAAAACAGGTTGCTCACGGTGCTAAGCCTCTCGTGTGTGTCCCTCCAGCTTAACCCCGGCGCGTTAATACCGGGCTTAGTTCCGGATGCCGGCTGCCGACCCCAGCGGACCCTCGCCTGATCCCAGCGGAACGCCCGGACCAAAGACGGGACCCGGCGTCGGCCGTTTTGCCGTAATGCCGTCACCGGACGACTGGTTGCGCAGCCGGCGCAGCACCCACGGCACAAAGTACTGGCGGGCCCACACCAGATCGCCGGAACGGGCCTCCCGCCAGCTCCGGGGCGGGAACGGCTTGGGCTGGAGGGGCTGCAGGGTGTGCTCCACATTCAGCGAATCCAGCACCATGGCGGCAATGGTGTGGTGGCCCAGGGGCGAGAAGTGAAGCCGGTCCTCGTCCCACATTTGGGGATCGCTGAGCTGGCGGAGCGACCACATGTCCGCAATGACGGCGTCGTGCCGGGCGGCGACAGTCCGCAGGTTCTCGTTGTAGATGGCAACCTTGCTGCGGATCCTGCCGAGCACGGACGTGCCGGTGTCCGGGCCGTTGAACAGCACCACCGTGGCGCCGCCCATCGTAAGGATCTGAACCACGGAATCGAGCTTTGCGGCGAGGACGTCGGGATCCCCGCCCCGCCGCAGCAGGTCGTTTCCGCCCGCGGACAGGGTGACCAGGTCCGGCTTCAGCGCAAGGCACGGGGCGAGCTGCTGGTCCACGATCTGCTGCAGCAGCCGCCCGCGGACGGCGAGGTTGGCATAGGCGAAGTCCGGCTGGGTGCGGCCCAGTTCCTCGGCAACGCGGTCCGCCCAGCCGCGGAACCCGCCCGGGCTTGAGGGCTCGGGGTCCCCGATGCCTTCGGTAAAGGAGTCACCCATGGCCACATACCGGCTCCAAGGGTGGGAGCCGGCGGTCATGGATGGGGTCTCGATGGCGCTTGTGTCACTCACGGTCCTATCCTGCCTTTCGCTTCCCTGGCTACGCCAACGTAGGTAGTTACCTGTGGGTAACTGGTATGAATGGAAACCATGACTGACGCCGAAGTATTTCCTGCCCCTGTTGTCCTGTGGTCCCATCCGGAGGACCAGCGTGATGGCAAGCCCTTGCTGGTGCTCCTGCACGGCTACGGCGCGAACGAACAGGACCTGCTGAGCCTGGCCGACATGCTGCCCGGCGGCTTTGCCGTCGCGTCCGTCCGCGCCCCCATCGCCATGGGCCCGGGCTTCACCTGGTTCCCGCTCACGGCGTCCATCGACTACTCGCTGGACCGCGTCAAGGAAGCATCGGCCTACGTGCTCGAGTGGATCGACGCCATCCGGGTGGGACACCCGTCGGTTACCCTTCTTGGCTTCTCGATGGGCATGGCTATGGCCACCACCCTGCTGCGGCAGCGGCCCACCGACTTCGCCGCCGTCGTCGGACTCTCAGGCTTCGTGGTGGACGCCGGCGACGATCCCAGCTTCCGGGACAGCGAGCTGGACGGCACCGTGCCCATGTTCTGGGGCCGCGACCAGCAGGACCCCGTGATCACCCCGGACAAGATCGACTTCACCATGGCCTGGGTCCGCAAGCACGTCAAGCTCACCAAGGTCCTCTACACGGGCATGTGGCACGGGATCAACCAGCAGGAGATCGGGCACGTGGGCGAGTTCCTCACGCATGAGGTTCTCAAGAAATAGAACGTACGACGGCGGGCGGCGGCTTCAGCGGCCCGGCCGGCGCCGGAGGCCTGCCTGCCCTGTCTGCCTGCCTGCCCTGCCTGTCTTCCTGCCCTGCGGGGGCGGTCAGGCCTCCGGCGCGACGACCTTCACGGTCTGGCCGTTCACCGTGACGGTGTCGCCATTGTGCAGCTGCCGGCCGCGGCGGTCGTCGATCTCCCCGTTGACCTTGACGAGACCGTTCTTGATGAGCTCCGCCGCCTCCACTCCGTCCTCCACCAGGTTGGCGAGCTTCAACAGCTGGCCCAGGCGGATCATGCTGTCGCGGATGGTGATCTCTTCAACATTGCTCATACAAGCAATGATGCCTGACGTAGGGTTGATTCAATGACTTCCAGCCCCCGCCTGCCGCTGCTCGCAGGCCTTCCACTCGCGGTGGGCGCGGGCCTCGCCATTCCTGTCCAGGGCCGGATTAACGGCGCCCTCGGCACCCGTCTCAATGACGGCATCGCCGCAGCGGTGGTGAGCTTCAGCACAGGGCTGGTGGTGATGATCCTGATCTCGCTGCTCCTGCCGCGCGGCCGGGCCGGCCTTGCGCGGATCCTGCCCGCGGTCCGCAGCCGGGCGTTTCCACGCATCTATGTACTGGCCGGCGGCATCGGTGCGCTGTTCGTCTTCGCCCAGTCCTTCACGGTTGGCATCCTCGGCGTCGCCCTCTTCACCGTGGCAACTGTCACCGGCCAGACCGTCAGCGGCCTGCTGGTGGACAAGCTCGGTATCGGACCGGCCGGCCGGAAGTCGGTTACTGCCATCCGGGTCATCGGGTGCCTCCTGACCATCGCCGCCGTTGCCTGGGCTGTGTCACCCCGGTTCGCCGCGGCTGGCGGCACTCCGGGAATGGCGGCCGACGGCGGGGCAGGACCAGGCGGCCCCGCGGCCCTCCTGGTTCCACTCCTCCTGCCGGTGGCGGCAGGGTTCCTGATGAGCTTCCAGCAGGCCATGAACGGGACGGCCACAGTCCACTACGGCACGCCCATCGCGGCCACCCTGGTCAACTTCATTGCGGGCTCCGTAGTGCTGTGGACTGCCTACGCGGTCAAAGTTTCCGTGGCCGGGCCGGGGAACCCGCTGCCCGCCGAGTGGTGGTACTACCTTGGCGGCCCCATGGGATGCGTGTTCATCGGCCTTGGCGCGCTGCTGGTCCGGAGCCTGGGCGTGCTGGTCACCGGGCTGGGCATGATCGCCGGGCAGCTGCTGGGCTCGCTCGCCCTCGACGTGGTGCTGCCGGCTCCGGGAACAATTGTGGCTCCGGCCACGGTCCTGGGCACCATCCTTACCCTCGCCGCCATCATCCTGGCCACCCTGCCCTGGCCCCGGGGCGCCCTGCGCAGATAACGCCTGCGCAGATAACGCCTGCGCAGATAACGTCCGGGCAGGTAGCGGCCGGTAGGCTGGTACACGCAGCTTTTTCGCACTTTCCTTCACCCGCCCCGCCCTGCAGCCAGAGGTATCCCGCCGCTGGCTTCGCCGGGGCCAGAAACCGCGGACCGCACCCAGCGGCCCTGTAGAAATTGGAGTTACCCCCATGGCAGCAAAATCCGTACTCGACCAGGTCATCTCCCTCTCCAAGCGCAGGGGATTCGTGTTCCAGGCCGGTGAGATTTACGGAGGTTCGCGCTCTGCCTGGGACTACGGGCCCCTCGGCGCAGAACTGAAGGAAAACATCAAGCGCCAGTGGTGGCAGTCCATGGTCCGCGGCCGCGAGGACGTGGTGGGCCTGGATTCCTCCGTGATCCTGCCCCGCCAGGTCTGGGAAGCCTCCGGCCACGTTGAGGTCTTCTCCGATCCGCTGGTGGAGTGCCTCTCCTGCCACAAGCGCTACCGCGCGGACCACCTCGAGGAAGAGTACGAGGAAAAGAAGGGCCGCCCCGCCGAGAACGGCCTCAAGGACATCGCCTGCGCCAACTGCGGCACCCGCGGCGAATGGACCGAGCCGCAGGAGTTCTCCGGCCTGCTCAAGACCTACCTGGGCCCCGTTGCCAGCGAAGAGGGCCTGCACTACCTGCGTCCCGAAACGGCACAGGGCATCTTCGTGAACTTCAACAACGTGCTCACCACCTCCCGGAAGAAGCCGCCGTTCGGCATCGGCCAGATCGGCAAGTCCTTCCGCAACGAGATCACCCCGGGCAACTTCATCTTCCGCACCCGCGAGTTCGAGCAGATGGAAATGGAGTTCTTCGTGGAGCCCGGCACGGATGAAGAATGGCACCAGTACTGGATGAAGGAGCGCATGGCCTGGTACACCGGCCTGGGCATCCGGGAAGAAAACCTGCGCTTCTTCGAGCACCCGCAGGAAAAGCTGAGCCACTACTCCAAGGGCACCACGGACATCGAGTACCGCTTCGGCTTCCAGGGCTCCGAATGGGGCGAGCTGGAGGGCATCGCCAACCGCACCGACTTTGACCTCTCCACCCACGCCAAGGCCTCCGGCACGGACCTGAGCTACTTCAACCAGGCCACCAACGAGCGCTACACCCCGTACGTGATCGAGCCCGCCGCGGGCCTGACCCGTTCCTTCATGGCGTTCCTGGTGGACGCCTACACCGAGGACGAGGCTCCCAACGCCAAGGGCGGCGTGGACGTCCGCACCGTCCTGAAGCTGGATCCGCGCCTGGCGCCGGTCAAGGCCGCCGTCCTGCCGCTGAGCCGCAACGAGGACCTCTCCCCGAAGGCCAAGGACCTCGGCGCCCAGCTGCGCAAGAACTGGAACATCGACTTCGATGATGCCGGCGCCATTGGCCGCCGTTACCGCCGCCAGGACGAAATCGGCACCCCGTTCTGCATCACCGTGGACTTCGACACCCTCGAGGACCAGGCCGTGACCATCCGCGAGCGGGACACCATGAGCCAGGAACGCGTCTCCCTGGACAAGGTGGAAGGCTACCTGGCCGCACGCCTGATCGGCGCCTGACCATGGCCATCGAATACCGCGAATGGCGGGAAGGGGACGACCTGGCGCTGCTGGAAATCTGGGGCGACCCGGAAACCCACCAGGCCCGCCAGTTCCGTGGCGCGCTGGCTCTTTCCTCCGCCGGGACCAACGGCACGACGTGGCGGCGCTGCATCGTGGCCGAGGACGTGATCGACGGCGTCGGGATTCCGGTTGCCGCCGGCGTCGTCTACGAAGCTTCCCTGCATCCCGAACGGCTCTGGGCCTACATCGAGGTGGCGCGGGACCACCGGCGCGCCGGCATCGGTGCCACGCTCCTGGCGATGCTGCGCCGCGAAGCTGAACACTCGCCGTCGGGCGTTACCAGGCTCCGCGCCAAAGTGGAGCCGGGCACCCCGGGTGCCGCCTTCGTAGAGGCCTTCGAGCTGGAACCCATCCAGCGCTCCCGGCTGGTGGTCATCGAACCGGGAGCCCTGCGGCTGCCGGTGTTCCCGGCCAAGGACGACGGCGGGGGGCCGGCCAACGACGAGAACGCGGGCTCCGACGTCGTAATGGACCTGGCCACGGGCTCCGTGGAACTGACCGACGTTGTGGGCAGGTACTACACCTCCATCCACGGCTGGGACTCGCCGGGCGTACTGTCAATGGGCCAGGTGCAGAAGCTCTTCCTGGACGACCTCACCGGCGCCCACGGCGCAATCGTGCTGCGGGCCCAGCCTGAGTCGGCTTTCGGGGCAGGCGTTGCACCCAGCAAGAAGGGCCGGATCCGGGCCTTCGCCGTGAGCTACGCGGCGCCGGCCAATCCGGATGGGGCACCTGGCCAGGAGGATACCGGGGCGGAAACGCCCACGGACGTCTTCGTCGGCCACGAGACCGCGCTGGCCCCGGACGACGCCGCGGAAGCCGTGCGCGACATGCTCGCGCTGATCGCGTACCAGCACCCGGTCATGCTGGAACTGGACGACTCCATGACCGCCCTCCGCGCCGCCGTCGAACCCCTGCTCGAGAACGGCAAGGCGCGGCTGGCAGGAGCAGAAACCCTGGTGGTCTCGGACTAGGCGCCGCTACCCAACCAGGTGGCAGCAGGTGTCGTTGTGGAGCCCCATTTCGACATCTGCTGCTGCCTAGTTTGGGCGGGGATCACGACGGCGGCCCCTGGCGGCGTCCTCCGCGTCGAGTACCTGCCGCTCGGGTTCGGTCGGTGCGCCGCCACCCAGGTGGGCGGGCATCCACCATGCGCCCGGCTCCGGCTGCAGCGGAAAGTCCACAATGCACTTCCCAATCCCGTCCTGGAGGCGGGCACGGAGTTCCTTAGTACCGGCCTCAACATCGTCGCCCGGCGCGAAGGCCAGCGGCTCACCCACATGGATCCGAACCGGGGCCCGCCATGTCCTTCCGGCCGAAAAACCGTGACCGCGGGTAAGGATCCGGTGGGCGCCCCAGACGGCGACAGGGATGACCGGAACCCCGGCTTCGGCCGCCATCCGGACCGCGCCGGTCCTGCACTCGCGCACGGTGAAGCTGCGGCTCACGCCTGCCTCCGGGAACACGCCAACATACTCCCCGGCGCGCAGCTTTGCCACCGCCGCATCGTAGGCGTCCGAACGTCCGCTGTACCCCACCACCACGTGGCCGGCAGCGCTGATGGCCGGTCCGGCAAGCCAGTGATCGGCCGCGCCCTGATGGACCAGGAACCGCAGCTCCGCGCGCAAGTGCTTCCACAGGAGGAGCTCGGCGACGGCAAAATCGACGTAGCCAAAGTGCGTGATGGCAAAAACGGCGCCGCTGCCCGGAACCACAGCCCTTGAGGTGCCGGTCCGCGGCCCCGGAGGCGGCAGGTGTTGCGTCCCGCTGCTGATGATCCGGGTCCGGAAGATCCGGCGAAGCAGGAGTCCACAGCGGACAATCACACGGTAGAAGGGGTCATTGGGTGCGGGACGCCATGCCATGGAAAGTCCCTACAGGGTCACCTGGACGGACGATTCCGGCAGCAGCCTGGTGAAGTCCGCGGGGAGGGGTAGCTCCTTGCCGATGCTTTCCGAGAATGCCTTCATCACAAAGCCGGTGGTCAGCGTCTGCCACACCCCGATCTTGCGGAGCATGAAGTGGCCGGCGCCCTTGAGGGCAACGTACTGCATGCTGGCTGCCTCGGTGGAGGCACGCCGGGCGAACAGCAGGGACGCCGAGGCGCTGGTCCACCTGTCCGTGGTTCCGTGCACAATAAGCACCTTGCGGTTGGCCACTCCGGACGTGGGAGTTGCGGGGTTGAGCCAAGGGGCAAGGGCGACGACGGCCTCCACGCCTGGGTGGTCCGCGGCGATCACAGCGGTGAGCCCGCCCATGGAATGTCCTACCAGGAACACGGGCACGTCCGGGTGCTGCTCCTGGATCCGGGCGAGTGCCCAGCGCGCGTCCTGCAGTGGGGACATGTCAGGGCCATTCCAGCCGCGAACGCTGTTGCGGAGCGACCATACGGCCAGGCCGTGCTTCCGGCCGGCGCGGTGCAGGTGCCAGGCGAAGGGCACCATCCTTGCCGGACTGAGGTGCTTGGCCTCCACAGGCTCACGGCTTTGGGATTTGCCCCCATGCAGGACCAGTGCAACTCCCCGCGTGGGACCTGACGAACTGCGGACGCTGAGTACTGCCTGGCGGGCGGCCCCGTGTCCTTCGGAAGGGCGCGCGCCATTGTTTTTGTCAGTATTGCTGTTGGCCATACCTGGTACCTCCCAGTCCCCGATGATCCATTTATCAACCCTACGGTGCCGGACGTAGAGTTCAATGTATGAGGTTCTACAGCTGATGGGGTCCGGTCACTCCCACGCTTCCACAGGTCATTCGGAGCCAACACCGCAGGCGATGGCCGCCCGGCGGAAGGCAAACCGCATCCTCGCGGCAGTACTGATTCCGCTGACGCTGCTCACCCTCGCAGGGATGGCGATGCTCTGGCCCTCCGGCAGCAAGGAGGGCATCTCCCTGGCCAACCCCTACTCCGCCGCGCCCGGAGTCACCTTCGATACCGGCGCCATCCAAAGCGTGGTGACGGAAAACTGCATGCAGGGCATTGCCCAGCAGGGCCAGGGAGAGCCGGCGCAAACCCAGCAGGGCCAGCAAAGCCAACAGGGATCTGACTGCACCTTTGCCTACACGGAACCGGACAAGGGAGGAAGCCCGGTCAAGGTGGTGATCAACCCGGACGTCGCGAAGTCGCACGGGGTGAAGCCCGGTGACCAGATCAGGTACCTGAACCTGTCCAACGCCCAGGGCGCCTCCGCCTCCCAGGGTTCGCCCGCCTTCATCTTCGTGGACTTCGTCCGGACCCTGCCGATCGTCCTGCTGGCGCTGCTGTACGCGGCGGTGGTGATCGCGGTGGCCCGCTGGCGGGGCCTCCGCGCCCTGATCGGGCTTGTCGGCGCGTACTTCGTGCTGGCCAGCTTTATGCTTCCCGGGCTGGTGGAAGGGAAACCGCCGCTCCTGCTGGCACTGGTGGGATCCACGGTGATCATGATCGGGGTCCTGTATTTCGCCCACGGCTTCTCCGCCCGGACTTCCACCGCACTGCTGGGCACAATGTTCGGGCTGGGCATCACCGCGCTCCTGGCGGCATGGGCAACCGGCGCGGCGAACCTCGCCGGGGTGGGGAACCACGAGGCAACCACCCTGGTGAACACCTCCGCCAACATCTCCATCTCCGGCGTGATCCTGTGCGGGCTCATCATCTCCGGCCTGGGTGTCCTCAACGACGTGACCATCACCCAGTCCTCCGCGGTGTGGGAACTGTACGAACTGGCGCCGGGCAGCAGTGCCCGGAAACTCTTCACCTCGGCCATGCGGATCGGCCGGGACCACATTGCGTCCACCGTGTACACCATCGCGTTCGCCTACGCCGGCGCGGCCCTTCCCATCCTCATCATCGTGATGCTTTACGACCGGCCGCTCGCTGACACGCTCACCAGCGCGGAGCTGTCCGAGGAAGTCATCCGGACCCTGGTGGGCTCCATCGGGCTGGTCCTGGCCATTCCGGTCACCACGCTGATCGCTGTGCTGGTGGTCAAGGCCACCGGCGTCCGGGCAGGAGGCCCGGAGGCACAGGAGCCCCAGGCAGCGGAACCAGGCAGCCAGGGGGAGCCGGGCGTGGATGACAACGGGTCCCTGGCCGCAGCAGCCCTTGCCCGCCGGTCGCGGCTTTCCGCCGCTGAGCTGGAGGACGCACCGCCCACCAGGCGTGGGCGCCGGGCAGACCGCGGCTGAACACCTTGGTTGACCAGCAGGTCCGGCAGCCCGATTTGCCCGGCTTTGCAACAATGGACAGGTGACTGTTGCAGCAACCCCTCCCGCCCCCAAGCTGGAACTCCCGCCCCTGAAGCTGGGTCCCATCACCGTGAACACGCCGGTGATCCTGGCGCCCATGGCCGGCATCACCAACTCCGCCTTCCGCAGGCTCTGCCGTGAATACGGCGGCGGCATGTACGTGGCGGAGATGGTCACCTCCCGTGCCCTGGTGGAGCGGACACCGGAGTCCCTGCGGATCATTTCCCACGACGACGACGAAAAGGTGCGGTCCGTGCAGCTGTACGGCGTGGACCCGGTGACAGTAGGCGCGGCTGTGCGCATGCTCGTCGAGGAGGACCGCGCGGACCATATCGACCTCAACTTCGGCTGCCCCGTTCCCAAGGTCACCCGCAGGGGCGGCGGCTCGGCCCTGCCCTGGAAGATCGACCTTTTCACCTCGATCGTGCAGACCGCCGTCAGGGAAGCATCGAAGGGCAACGTTCCGCTGACCATCAAGATGCGCAAGGGCATCGACGATGACCACCTCACGTACCTCGACGCCGGCCGCATCGCCCGCGACTCCGGAGTGGCCGCCGTCGCCCTTCACGGCCGCACGGCCGCCCAGTTCTACTCCGGTCAGGCCGACTGGTCCGCCATCGCGCGCCTGCGCGAGGCCCTGCCGGACATCCCGGTGCTGGGCAACGGGGACATCTGGTCCGCGGAAGACGCGGTCCGCATGGTCCGCGAAACCGGTGTTGACGGCGTGGTGGTGGGCCGCGGCTGCCAGGGCCGGCCCTGGCTGTTCGGTGACCTGCAGGCTGCCTTCGAAGGCAGCGACACCCGGCACAAGCCGAATCTGGGCCAGGTGGCCCAAGGCGTGTACCGGCACGCCGAACTCATGGTGGAAACCTTCGCTGACGAGGGCAAGGCGCTGCGGGAGATCCGCAAGCACATCGCCTGGTACTTCAAGGGCTACGTGGTGGGAGGCGAGCTCCGCACGCGGATGGCGCTGGTAAACAGCCTTGAGGAACTGCGCGCCGCCCTGGACGAGCTGGACACCGAATCTCCCTACCCCGGGGTCGACGCCGAAGGCCCCCGCGGCCGGGCTGGCTCGCCCAAGCGGCCCGCGCTGCCAAAGGACTGGCTGGAATCCCGCGCCCTCAATGCGGACCAGTCGCGGGACATCTCCGCGGCGGAACTGGACGTTTCCGGTGGCTGAAACGCGTACTGCCGCCCCGGTCCTGCCGGGCTATGACACCCACGACTCCGCGCGCTGGGTGGAGGAGCCGCCCAAGAACGTCTACCGCTCGGACTTCGAACGTGACCGCGCCCGCGTGCTGCATTCCTCGGCGCTCCGCCGGCTGGGCGCCAAGACCCAGGTGGTGGCGCCGGACACGGATGATTTCGTCCGCACCCGCCTGACCCATAGCCTCGAGGTTGCCCAGGTGGGCCGCGAGCTGGGCCGTTCCCTGGGCTGCGATCCCGACGTCGTGGACACCGCCTGCCTCAGCCACGACCTCGGACACCCGCCGTTCGGGCACAACGGGGAATCGGCGCTCAACGAGGTGGCGCACGCCATCGGAGGGTTCGAGGGCAACGCCCAGACCCTGCGGCTCCTGACCCGGCTCGAGCCCAAGGTGCTGACGCCGGACGGCCAGCCCGCAGGCCTGAACCTCACCAGGGCAAGCCTGGATGCGGCAGCCAAATACCCGTGGTCCGCGCTGGAAGCCCCGGTGATCCACGGCCAGCGGACCAGCAAGTTCGGCGCCTATGAGGACGACCTGCCGATCTTCAACTGGATCCGGGAGGGCGCTCCGGAGCGCCGCTCCTGCCTGGAGGCCCAGGTGATGGACCTCGCGGACGACATTTCGTATTCCGTGCACGACGTCGAGGATGCGATCGTGGCCGGGCACTTCCAGCTGCGGTGGATGGACAACCCGGACCACCGCGCCAGGGTGGTGGGCTACGCCAAGCAGTGGTACCTGCCGCACAATGATCCCGCCGCCATTGACGCCGCCCTGGCCCGGCTCGAAGCCACGGACGTGTGGGTGCGCGAGGCCGACGGCAGCCGCAAATCCATGGCGGCCCTGAAAAACATGACCAGCCAGCTGATCGGCAGGTTCTGCCAGAGCGCGCTGGAAACCACCCGCGCCGTGTACGGCCCGGAGAACCTGACGCGGTTCAACGCCGAGCTTATGGTTCCGGACGAGACCGTCATGGAGATCGCGGTCATGAAGGGCCTGGCCACCACGTTCGTGATGACCACCGAGCACCGCCAGCCCATCTACGAGCGCCAGCGTGAGGTGCTCCACGCCCTGGTCACGGCCCTGAGCGCCACCGGAGACCGCCACCTGGAACCAATGTTCGCGGCGGACTGGCGGGACGCGCCCGACGACGGTGCGCGCCTCCGCGTGGTGATCGACCAGGTGGCGTCGCTGACCGACGGCTCGGCACTGGCCATGTACGAACGGCTGGTGGGGAGCCTGCCGTCGCTGTGGTGAGGAATCCCACGTGGCGCTCATCGCCGTCGTACCCCAAGGCTAGGATGGCTCTGTGCCAGGGCTGATCAAACGCGAAGATATTGACGAAGTCCGCCAGCGCACGGACATCAAGGAAGTGGTTGACGGCTACGTCACGCTCAAGGGCGCCGGGCTGGGGACCTTCAAAGGCCTGTGCCCCTTCCACGACGAACGTTCCCCCTCCTTCACCGTCCGGCCGCAGGTGGGCCGGTACCACTGCTTTGGCTGCGGCGAGGACGGCGACGTCATCGCGTTCGTGCAGAAGCAGGACCACAGTTCGTTCCAGGAAGCCGTGGAGAAGCTGGCCGCCCGGATCGGCTACGAGCTGCGGTACGAGGACGGCGGAACCGGCCCCAACCGCGAGGAAGTGGGGCGCCGGCAGCGGCTGCTGGACGCCCACAAAATCGCCGACGAGTTTTTCCAGGCGCAGCTGCTGACGCCCGGCGCCGCGGAGGCACGCACCTTCCTGCACGGCCGCGGGTTCGACCGGGCGGCCGCAGAGCAGTTCGGCGTGGGCTACGCCCCGCAAGGCTGGGACGCGCTGCTCAAGCACCTCCGCGGCCGGGGCTTTACGGATGCGGAACTCAAGCTGACAGGAATGTTCTCCGAAGGAAACCGGGGAATCTACGACCGCTTCCGGGGGCGCCTGGTCTGGCCCATTCGCGACATCGCCGGCGACACCATCGGCTTCGGCGCCCGCAAGCTCTATGAGGACGACCAAGGCCCCAAGTACCTCAACACCCCCGAGACCGCGCTCTACAAGAAGTCACAGGTGCTGTACGGCATCGACCTCGCCAAGCGCAGCATCGCCAAGGACCGGCAGCTTGTGGTGGTGGAGGGCTATACGGACGTGATGGCCTGCCACCTTGCAGGAATCACGACGGCGGTTGCCACCTGCGGCACCGCGTTCGGCACCGACCACATCAAGATCGCCCGCCGCCTGCTGTCCGACGACGGCACTGGGGGAGAGGTCATCTTCACCTTCGACGGCGACGCCGCCGGGCAGAAGGCGGCGCTGCGCGCCTTCGAGGAGGACCAGCGCTTCACTGCCCAGACCTACGTAGCCGTGGAGCCCACCGGTGCGGATCCCTGCGACCTGCGGCAAAGCAGGGGCGACGAAGCCGTGCACGCCCTGGTGCAGTCCCGCCGGCCCTTGTTTGAATTCGCCATCCGGACAACCCTGAAGCAGTTCAACTTGGATACCGTGGAAGGGCGCGTCCAGGGCCTGAAAGCCTCGGTGCCCGTAGTTGCCGCCATCCGCGACGCCTCCACCCGGACCGGCTACTGCCAGGCCCTCACAGGCTGGCTGGGCATGCCGGACCCCAACGAGGTCCTGCGGCTGGTCACCACGGAAGTCAAAAATGCCGGCAAGCGCGGCGACCTGGGAGGGGCTCCCGCTGCCGCTCCACGGGCCTCCGCCCCCGCAGCCCCACCCGGCGGG
>NZ_JBJURL010000068.1:0-23301 GCF_046097905.1 Pseudarthrobacter sp. NKDBFgelt
AACCCAACGGCACTAAGACCTACCGTCCAACCCTCGCCGTGTCCCGCGAGGCCATGGCCGCCTTCATGTACCGGCTTGCAGGAAGTCCCGCCTACGTTCCATCAGCAGCGTCGCCCTTCACAGACGTGGCCCCCGATCACGCATTCTACAAGGAGATAACGTGGCTCGCTGGCAACGGGATCAGCAACGGCTGGACCGAACCCAACGGCACTAAGACCTACCGTCCAACCCTCGCCGTGTCCCGCGAGGCCATGGCCGCCTTCATGTACCGGCTTTCAGCCGCTAGCCTGATCGGCGACCAGCCACCGGCCTGAGCAATCTAGGACTTGTCGGCGTTGCGGTTATCCGTACGCCACCGGATGCCGGCGTCGATGAAGTCGTCAATTTCGCCGTCGAACACGGCGGAGGTGTTACCTACCTCGTGCTCCGTCCGAAGGTCCTTCACCATCTGGTAGGGGTTGAGGACGTAGGACCGCATCTGGTCACCCCAGGACGCCTTGACGTCGCCGGCCAGCGCCTTCTTTTCGGCGTCCTCCTGCTCCTTCTTAAGGAGCAGGAGCCTGGACTGCAGCACCCGCATGGCAGCGGCGCGGTTCTGCAGCTGCGATTTCTCGTTCTGCATGGAGACCACAGTGCCGGTGGGGATGTGGGTGAGGCGGACGGCAGAGTCGGTGGTGTTGACTGACTGGCCGCCGGGTCCCGAGGAGCGGAAGACATCGACGCGGATCTCGTTGTCCGGGATTTCGATGGAGTCGGTCTGCTCGATCAGCGGGATGACCTCCACCGCGGCAAAGGACGTCTGGCGCCTTCCCTGGTTGTCGAAGGGGCTGATCCTGACGAGCCGGTGGGTGCCCGCCTCGACGCTGAGGGTGCCGAAGGCGTAGGGCGCCTTTACCTCGAAAGTTGCGGACTTCAGGCCGGCTTCTTCGGCGTAGGACGTGTCCATGACCGTGGTGGGGTAGCCGTGGCGCTCCGCCCAGCGGAGGTACATGCGCATCAGCATCTCGGCGAAGTCGGCAGCGTCCACGCCACCTGCCCCTGCTCGAATGGAGACGACGGCTTCCCGCTCGTCATATTCTCCGGAGAGGAGGGTGACCACTTCGAGTTCCTTCAGGGCCTTTTTGATGGACTCTAGTTCTGCGGCCGCCTCCCCCATCGAGTCGGCGTCGTCCTCATCCTGTCCCAGCTCCACCAGGACTTCGAGGTCATCGATCCGTGAGGCGAGCTTATTGAGGCGCTCGAGTTCGGACTGCTTGTGCGAAAGCTTTGACGTGATTTTCTGCGCCGCTGAGGGGTCGTCCCACAGGTCCGGCTCGCCTGCCCGCTCGCTCAGTTCGGCGATGTCTTCCTTGAGCGCGTCTACATCAGAGACCCGCTCAATGGAGTCGTAGGTGGCGCGAAGGGCGCGGATTTCAGCGGAAAAATCAATATTGGCCATGGTTGTTTAAGCCTACGCTATCCGGCACAAGCTTCGGCATGCACGGGTTTCCCTGCCGTGCGCCAGCCCGGCCGGTGTAGGCCGCAGGTAGCCCTCACCCTGTCCGGTCAGCGCGTCAGGCGCGAGCGCGCCGTCGACGTCGCTTCGATCCTTATGCCGTCCGGCACCAGGAAGTTGACAACCGGAGGGTGGACAGCAGCTGTCAGCACGACGACGGCGGTGGAGCCGTCGGGGCTGCCAGTTGACCCAGCGACGGCGAGTCCGCTGAAGCGTTGGGCAGCCGGGCTCCTTGAGACGAAGTCCGCCGCGACGTTCCTGACCCGCGCCGGGTTCAGTGTTGCTGAAGGACTTCCGCCCTGTGTGTCCACGTCCCCGAGGGTGTAGCTGTCTGCTGCCGCCAGGGAGGCACCGTCAGCGAGGGAAAGCAGCCGTTTGTGTTCCAAGTACACAGAGGAAATGCCAATAACAACAGTGGTGACAAGCAGGGCCAAGGTCACGTACCCGAGGATCATCACCATCATCTGGCCGTCTTCGTTGTTTGTCCTGGCGGTCATCTGAATCTGCCCACCAGTTGCGTTGCGGAGGCCTCAACCTCGCTTGCGGCCAACCGGAAGTCATTGTTGAAGGGCACAAAAGGCAGGGGCACCGACAGGCTCACCGTGATGGTCACCGCGGTGCCCGGAGCTTGGCAGTCGGCGGGGTCGCATGTCGTTGAGATGCTTGCCTTATCAGGCTGGTGCCCGAAGTCGGCAAGGGCGATGGACACCGCCTGTTCGGCGGCAGCCTGCGCCGTCGGTTCGTCAGGCTGGGCGACGTATACCTTGGCTGCCTGGTCCGCTGCTCCCACCACGGCAAAAGAGCCGCCCTGTATTTGCCCCACGGTAATGACGAAGTACACCAGCGGCACCATAAGAAGGAGTCCAAGGAAGGTGAACTCGACAACGGCGCTCCCCCGCTCGTGCTCTTCCCTGCCTTCCCGTCCTAGAGCTGCTGAGAGCGGTCGCAGGCAGAGAACGTGGACCATCCTGCGTTTCAGGAGTCGTGCCCCCAGCCTATGGCTGCACTGCGGCATGCCCCTTCACCTCCAGCATGCCACGGGGGCCGATGAGCCCGATGACGGGCAGCGGCGCCCGCACTGTCACTTCCAGGGTGCGGAGGCCTTGAACAGTTACTTCGCTGGTGCTCACCTGTTCGGTAAATCCGGCACTCAAAGCCGAGCCGATCAGGCTGCGGGTCCGTTCCTCGGCGTCGGCTGCTTCCCGGTCCGCGAGGGTGCCGTACCTGGCGCCTGAGGCCGCGGCATCGATCAACGTGTTGCGAACGTGCAGGATCAAGGTCAGCTGGATGATGGCCAGGAAGAACATCGTGAGGAGTCCACCCACCAGGACAAAATCCACCACTGCCGAGCCCTGCTCCCGTGTCGCGGCCAGGCCGCGGACTCCGCGGGCCGGACTTGACGGCTGGGAGGACCTCAGCACCGCTTAGCTTCCCACCGTATCCATCGCCTGGTTGAACATTGCCTCCAGCGCAGGTCCGGCAAGGGCCAGCAGCGCCGCCACCAGCACGGCCGACATCAGGGTGATCATGACCCAGCCAGGCACGTCGCCCCTTTCCTTGTGGTCGCAGCCTTCACTATGGTCGCCGCGACGGGCTGCCGCGCAAAGGGCCGTGCCCAGGGCGGCGTTCACGACAAAGAGCAGGGATGCCCAGCGATTTCCCATCATTTTCATTTCCCGTCCTATTCCTGATTCGGTTCTTCGGTGGTTCTGCATTCTTGCGGCCCCCAGTGGTGTCTTCACTTCACAAGCCCAGGTTGATGGCCGCGAGGCCCGGGAAGACGGCGAACACCACGGTCAGCGGGAGCACGCCAAAAACAAGCGGCACCATCATGGCGATTTCTTTCTTGCCGGCAGCTTCCATCAGGTCGCGTTTCGCTGTATCCCGCACGTCCTGGGCCTGGGCACGCAGAACATCTGCCAACGGGGTGCCTCTTTGGACGGCAACGATGATGCCGTCCACGAACCTCACCAGCGGTGCCAGGTCCGTACGTGCAGAGAATTCCTGCAGTGCCTGCACCAGAGGCTTGCCCGCCCGGGTCTCGGCAAGAATGTCTGCGAACTCCTTGGTGAGCTCACCCTTGGCACTGCGGCAAACCCTGTCCAGGGCACCGGTGGCGCTTTCCCCTGCGCTGACCGCGAGTGCCATCAGCTCAGCGAGGCTCGGGAATTCCGCCATCATCCTCGATTCACGCCGCTTCACCTGCACACCGAGCCAGTAGTCCCGCAGCATGAAGCCGCCCACAGCGCTGCCCAGGATGGCGACAGCGGCGAGCAGTGGGTTGAACCTGCCAGCGGCGGCTCCCATCGCGGTAATGCCAAGGGCGGCCACAAAGCCGGCAGCCGCCCACAAAAGCTGCTCCGCCCGGAAGTCAATGGAAGTCTTGTTGATTCCCGCCTGCGCCAGTCGTCGCGCAGTCGCCCCCGGCGACGGGTTCAGCCTCCCCAAAGCCGACATGCCGTCACGGAACACCGGACGCAGAATCCTTCCGAGCGGGCCGAAAGGCGTGGGGTTGGCTTCCCCCGGGCTCAAGAGCCGTGATTCCAGGTTCTGGGACTTCAGCTGCGGCTCAATGCGTTCTGTCAGGGTGGTCGCGCGCATCAGCGGGGACCTGAAGATGACGAGCCACAGACCGATTCCCAGGACAATTCCGCAGATAACGGCAGCAGGAGCTACGTCGATCACCTGAGCACCCGCTCGTCCTGGGGCAGGGCCCCAATCCTCAGCATGATGGAGTAGCAGAGCAGCGAAACTACCAGGCCACCGAGCAGGACTGCTGCACCCACGGCGGTGTTATATGCCTGCACCGCCTCCGGCCTTGTCGCCAGCAGGATCATGACGATCCATGGGGCAGCAACCGCAAGGCGTGCCGCGTTGACGGTCCAGGACTGCCTCGCCTCGAGCTCGCTCCGGGTGCGGGCGCTCTCGCGGAGGAACTCAGCCAACGTTCCGAGCAACTTTCCGAGGTCTGAACCGCCAACTTCGCGGGTCAGGCGGAGGGCTTCGACGATGCGGTCGGCAACCGGGTCCGCGAGCCGGTGTTTGAGCTTGTTGAGGGACGCATCGAACTGGCCCCCGGCGCGGTAGTCGGCACCGAACTCCCGGAATACGTGCCGGAGCTCTTCAGGACCCTTTTCCCCGAGCTGGATGAGGGCTTCCGGTAGCGGCAGGCCGGCCCGGATCGCAGAGCGGAGGTGGTCAACGACGTCGGGCCACAGTTGGCGCAACAATGCGCTTCTCTTTCTTGCCCTCCAGCGCAGGATGCTGATGGGAAGCCACGCTGCGAACAGCGCGAAACAGCCGGCGATAGGCCAGGATCGGCTGACGGCGTAAAACACCAATGCCACGAAAAGACCGAGCCCCGCGCACGTGCCGATGAGGCTGCCTGGGGATACCTTGTCGACGCCGGCGGAGGCGAGAAGGTCACCCAGGCGGCTGACCTTCCGTTCCTTGGGCCCCTGTACAGGTGTCTCCCAAAAGGACCACCAGATGAGGAAGAGGCCCGTCCCCGTGGTAATTCCCAGCAAAGCCGCCGTCATCGCTGATCCAGCAGCGCCGCGACGTCGTACCCTGCCCGGCTGAACTTTTCTGCGGCCGGCATCGAGTTGGCCCGGGGCTGCAGGGCGCCGTCCACCATCGCAAAGACCGGGGACGACTCGATGATGCCGTTCTCCACCCGTCGGCCCAGTGAGAGGATTTCAGTTACCTCCCTGCGGCCGTTGGCCTGCCGGCTGCAGTGGACTACGAGATCTATGCATGATGCGACGGTGGGAACGACAAAGGCTGACGAGATATTCTCGCCCGCGAGCAGGGGCAGCGTGCAGATCTTGGTGACTGCGTCATGCGCTGAATTTGCGTGGACGGTGCACATGCCTGGCAGGCCACTGTTCAAAGCAATGAGCATATCCAGGCTCTCCGCTTCACGGACCTCCCCCACGACCAGACGGTCCGGACGCATCCGGAGCGCTTCCTTGACGAGGCGGCGCAGCGGTATTTCGCCTTCGCCTTCAAGGTTTGGCTGGCGGCACTGAAGGCCGACGACGTCGCGCAGGGGAAACTGAAGCTCGAAAATCTCCTCCACGGTGATGACACGCTCCCGGCTGCCGATGCTGGCCGCCAGGCAGTTGAGCATAGTGGTCTTGCCGGCCTGGGTAGCGCCCGAGACCAGGATGTTGAGCCCGCTGGATACGGCTGCGCCAAGGAAGCGGGCTGACTGGGGCGTCAGTGTGCCCAGGTCGACGAGATGCTCGAGGCGGCTGGCCTTCACCACGAACTTCCGGATATTGACGGCCCAATGCTTGCGCGTCACATCCGGTATAACCACGTGGAGCCTCGACCCGTCGGGAAGGGCAGCGTCCACGAACGGTGAGGACATGTCCAGCCGGCGGCCGGAGCTTTTCAGCATCCGCTCCACCAGGTCCCGGACCTGCTGCTCAGTGAGGCTTAGCGAAGTCAGCTCGGACTCACCGTTCCGGGCCACAAAAATTTCACTGGGGGCGTTCAGCCAGATCTCTTCAATGGCCGGATCGTCCAGGAGGGGCTGCAGGACGCCGAACCCGGCGACGGCGTCGAAGAGGAATTTGCGGGCGGCATCCAAAGGCCCGATCGGAGGAAGCGGACCCATCAGCGCCCGCTCGTCATAATCCGTTACCGCCGCCTCCACCAGTCGGCGGACCTCACCGGCCTGATGGAGCGGATCAAGCCCTCGGCGACGGATAAGCTCGCGGACTTCATCCTCGACTATTCCCAGCGCGTCCATGTGTTCCCCAATACAACTGCCGCCCCCGGCGGAGGCAGTGCAACTGGGATAAAGACTAGGTACCAGACAGTAGCCTGCCAAGTCACAAGGATCGTCTGTGGATAAACGCAGGATTGCCACAGGATCATCACATGCACCAGGAGCACCTCTGTTTTCACCAGCAACGCGGTGCTATGGTGAGCGCGTTAAGTGTCAAATCCCTGTTCGGCTGATTCCTGGGGGAACCATCCGAAGCAGCAACCCAGATGAGGACTCGCAGGAGCTCCTCATTGTTTCCGGAGCCAAAATGAAGCGGAACCTGTCTCAGTCCCGTCGCCCCGTCATGAAGTCCCTCGGGATAGCCCTTCTGACTGCCTCCCTTGTGGCCGGCCCAGGTTTGGCGGGTATCGCGTCCGCCGCTGAGCCCGCTCCAACGCCGACAACGTCGTCACCGACGCGTGAATCCTCGCCTGCTGTCGCACCCTCTCCGACGGTTCCCTCGGCACCGCCGTCCCCCGAAGAAACAGCCCCCGCGGATGCACCGTCTGTTGAGCCTAGTGCCGAGCCTACGCAGTCAATGGCGGAAGCAGTTGGCGTCGGCGGGGCGGAGATGGGGCAACGGTCCGCTCGCGTCACCGCGTCGGCTCCTTCCAATTCCTTCAAGAGGCTAAGTACGGAGTCGCTGTCTAGCGAAGGCACCTGGATGCCAACTTTCGGCGTCCAGGGACTGGACGTTAGCGGCCACCAACCAACCGTGGATTGGCAGCAGCAGTGGAACATGGGCTCACGGTTCGCGTATGTGAAGGCCACTGAAGGTAATTACTACAAGAACCCCTCCTACAGCTCCCAGTATCAGGGATCCCGCAACGTTGGGATGATCCGCGGCGCGTACCACTTCGCCATTCCCAATTGGTCTTCAGGGGCGGACCAGGCACGCTACTTCGTGCAGAACGGCGGAGGTTGGTCCTCCGACGGATACACCATGCCGCCAGTGCTCGACTTTGAGTTCAACCCTTACGAGGGCCGGACGATCAACGGTTTCTATTTCGGCAACACCTGCTACAACATGTCCCCCTCCCAGCTCACGTCGTGGGTGCGGGATTTCGGCAACACAATGCAAACGATGACGGGCCGGTTGCCTGTCATCTACACCAACACGAGCTGGTGGAACCAGTGCCTGGGCAACCCTGCTGGTTTTGGTGACTACCCACTCTGGGTTGCGGCCTACCCCAACTCCCCCACTAACAATGCAGGACCGGTTCCGACAGCCAGCTGGAGCACCTACAGCATGTGGCAGTACAGCAGCACCGGACCTTTCGCTGGTGACTCCAATGTCTGGAACGGGGATTACGCCTCCCTCCAACGGTTCGCCGGCGTCCGGATGCCCGTCGGCAACTTCGACGATCTTGCGGTCAGCCGGGATGGGAGCAATGTCTCGCTTCGGGTACGCGGCTGGTCTGTCGATCTGGCTAACTCGCCGGCGGCGAACGAAGCACATATCTATGTCACCGGGCCCGATGGACGAACGACAGGTTACCCCTGGAAGGCGAATGCATACCGGCCGGACGTTGACAAGTCGTTCGGCTATGGGTCCTCCCACGGATTCGACGGCAGCATCGGCATCGCTACTTCGGGGACCTACAGGGTGTGTGCCCACTCCATCGGCGCGTTCGGCAATACTGCGCTCGGCTGCAAGAGCATCGCGGCATCTGGGGTGGAAGCTCCCATCGGTTCTTTCGACAACATAGGCCAGGTTAGGACGGCCCAGAACGTCTCGCTTCACCTAAAAGGCTGGGCGATTGATCTAGCCAATCCGGCAGCAAGCACATATGCAGATACATACGTCACAGGCCCTGACGGAGCCACAACGGGATTCCGCATGGCCGCCAATATTTCCAGGCCTGACGTAAATCAAGTTACCGGCCTGGGCTCGTCACACGGTTTTGACTACCAAGTACCCCTAAAAATGGCTGGAACATACAAAGCTTGCGTTTATGCAATCGGCCAAAACTCAAATGTCCTTCTGTCGTGCAAGACCCTTACGGTGGCTCCAAGCCCGCCACCCATGGGTAGCTACGATGCCCTCACCCTGAAACAAACTCCTAATGCCGCGTCTCTACAGCTGACGGGCTGGGCGCTTGATCCCACTCTGCCTGCCAGCAGTTCATCCGTAAGTGTCTACTTGGTTTCCAAAGACGGCTCAGGCGGTGTCAATCCGGGCACCGTTTTCAGCGCAAACCTAAAGAGGCCGGACGTGAACGTTGCGCTGGCAACAGTCGGCGATCATGGTTTCCAGGCCTCGATTGGCATCAGCGCCGCCGGCAGCTACACGGCATGTGCTCAGGCCCTTGGGGCTGCGCCACTTTCCACTGGGCCGACACTCTTGGGCTGCAGGGACATCACCGTCAACTCCACACCACCCACAATGGGCCATTTGGACAGCGCCGCCGTGCAGGTTTCCAACGGTCAAGCTTCTCTCGTGTCACAGGGCTGGACGTTGGATCCGTCGTTTCCAGGCTCATCCATTCCAGTTCACGTTTATGTCAAGTATCCAGATGGAAGCACAAGAGGTTACCCGTTTACTGCTAGCGGCAGTCGCCCAGATGTAAACAGCTCGCTGCAGACCATTGGAAACCATGGCTTCGTCACTGCTGTGCCTATATCAGCCCGAGGCCAATATACCGTTTGCGCCTATGGGGTCGCGGTTTCTGTCTTCAGTACCAACAACTCGCAGTTGGGTTGCCGGTCACTGACGTACTAGTTACAGCTGCCAAGGCTGTCGTCAATAGTTCCCTCCCATGGGTGCCTTTGTGGCGGCGCCCCTTTGACTTCGTGGCGTCGAAGCCAAAGGGGCTCACCGCACTGTTCGCCGACGACGCCACGTCGAGATCGAGGCGACCTGGGGCATCTATCAACGGATGATCGCCGCCTACCTGCACGACGGCCGACGCCAAGGTCGCGAGCTGATGGTCAAGCTGATCCACTCGATCAATGGCGGCGTCCCCAAGGCATTGACCGAGATCACCAAGCTAGGCCGGACCCTGAAGAAGCGCGCCGCCGACGTGCTGGCCTACTTCGACTGGCCCGGCACCAGCAACGGCCCGACCGAGGCGATCAACGGCCTCCTAGAGCATCTGCGTGGCTCCGCACTCGGGTTGCGCAACCTGACCAACTACATCACCAGATCGCTGCTCGACGCCGGCGAATTCAGGCCGCGACTACACCCTCGGCTGTGAAGAGCCACCAACCCTTTGAAACCCTCAGAAGCGCAGAGCCGATCGACACACGCCAGAACTGCGGAGAACGTCGGCGAGGGCTGCAACGGTGATGAGGAACTCCTCTTCTGGGCGACCCGTACGATCCCGGAATCCGGACCCCTGGAAACCAGGATATGCAGACCACAAACGCACTGGAATGCGGGAAGGTCAAAGTCGGCGCGGGACCTTCGTGGGCATGACGAGTTACCCTGAAATCACGGATGGCCGGGAACCAGTACGTGGAATGCGCGAAAGGTGTCTGAGGGACGGGGGCAAAATAACCATCACCAACAGCAGTTCACTTAGCATGAATCCGGCAGCTACTCCCGTGGCTCCGAACATCTGACCGAGCAAATACATGGCTATAACTCCCGACAATGCTCCAACGGCCGTCCCGGCAAGAACGAAACGGGTCTTTAGGGACGGGACCAGTATGTTTCTGATCAGGGGCGTTGACACAGACACAGCAAAGAACGCACCACCGTAGAACCACATGGTAAGTGAATCAGCCTTGACGGCCTCGCCGAACAGAATTTCGGTACCGAATTCACCCAAAAGTCCCAATCCAAGCATTCCAAATAATCCCAGGAGCGAGTGAGCGCCAATTGCTCCCATATGTCGCCGCCTGGGACTCTCCGCGGCAGGGTCCAGAGTCCATGCTTGCAAAGTATTTCCGAGTGTTGTCACCGTGATAAGCGCGAAGCGGTAAAGCTTGTCAGAAGAGGCGACGCTGCCGGCGACAGACGCACTCCCTGTTGCTCCTGCCACTGGAACGGGAGCAGATACGTATACTCCACCGAGGGCGTCGATACCTGCTACACCCAGCCTGGAACGCAGGCCACGGAGGATCTCGGTGAAACTCCGCCCCAAGTAAAGCGAGGGCCATTTGAACTTCCGCTGAACTGCAATCGGGCCCACAATGGACGACAATATCCACAGGACAGGGTACGACCAAAGTGATTGCGTGATGAAGATGAGCACGGCCGCCAACAGCGTGGCTACCAAGCGGGGAAACATCTCATAAAGAGCGAGTCCCCTGGGATCTCCAGCACCAATAAAAAACCAGTTGGGCGTCAAGCCATTTAGGCAGAAAGCAAGCGCCATGGCGACCGTAAAGGGTTTGTAACCCTCCGCACCTAAGGCCCACGAGATAACACCAGCTACCGGGAGAACAACTGTAGAAAGAAGTAGCCGCTCGCCCAGCGACTCGGCCCACAGCTTGTGCCTAAAAGCCTCGTCACTTGATTTTGCAACTAGGGCGGGGCCGAGGACATTCCAGCCGTAGGTGATAACAATGCTTCCAAAAGTGCCAACCGCCTGCCCAACAGACAAGCTGTACCATCCGTCTACTCCACCGACGCGCGCAGCAATTGGCAAAAGGAGCAAGGGGGCAAGAGTTCCCACCAACGGCACGAATGTGAAGCCTGCGAAACGCTTTAGCAGTAAAGTCCTGCTCATTGGGAGGACCAACCCCTAGGCGCCACGGGTTACCGCTGCCTCAAAATTAGCTGCCGCCTTCGTTGGGCTGTTTTCCCTCATGTCAGACAAACCACGGGCGGCTAGCTTCTCAGCCAGCTGGTGGTCATTGAGAAGGAGCTCAATATTCTGTTCAAGGCCGGAAGCATCTCCCACGGGAGAAAACAGAGCACCGTTTTCCGCATAGGCCCTCACGCCACCAATATCAGTGGAGACCACTGCGCATCCGCTGGACATCGCTTCTGCAGGCGGCAGGTGCCAACCTTCTCCGTCGCTGGCGCAGAGATAAAGTTTGGATGATTGATACGCAGATCGAATCTCCGCTTTAGTCGGATTCTTGATGTACTTCACGGCCGAGTGAAGAGAAATGGGCCTTTCACCCGTACCGAAAGTTATAGCGCGGACTCCTGATTTGTTGCTGACTTGCGAGTTCAGAACCTGGACCACAAGGTCCGCCCTCTTCCAGGGAACATCGGAAATCATGGCACAGATGTCGTAGGCACGTTCGCTGAGCGGAGGCCCCGCCGGAAATTCCTCGGGGTCGATACCGTTCGGAACGAGATCGCATTCCTCCCCCAATGACCTCATGTGGGCTTGCAGCCAAGGAGCGATAACGATTTTTCTTATGGGGAGTTTCCAAGTCGCATCAATAAATTCAGGTTCAGCGGACCAGTCCTCATAGTGTTGGATGAAGTAGGACGCAGGAATTCCCTGCCGCCGCGCTGCTTTATCAACAAGCTTCGCCGTCTGAACTTCCGTGGCCACGAGGTAGTCAGTCCTGGGCAGCATTGCGGGCATCAAATAGGGCAGCGTATAGGATCGGATCCTCGTGTCCAAGTCCACCCATTTCGGATTGCGAAACGGGCGCAGCCCAGAAATGACGGATGAGATAGGTCGCCGGAAGTCTTTGTCCCGGCGCTTGGCGCCCCACAGAAGTAATGCGTGAATCAACGTCACCTCATATCCCCGCCCGGCCAGGAAATTCGCGTAGCCGTAGACCACTTTGTAGCCGCCGATAGGGTACTTACTGAACCCGGGGAGAACAATCGTTATCTTTCCTCGATAGGACGACGTGGCACCCAAATTTGAAACTTGGGACTGCTTCTTATCGTTCGGCACTTCTCTCCGTAATAGCTTTGTCAACAACACATTCTTCTCAGCTTTCCCAGTTTGGCCTGGGCGGGTCTCCAAGCGTTTGCCACGGTTGACCAACTCCAGTGGCATGCCCGCCAGGAACTCTACGAAACAGGGCACGGCGATATCCCCTCGCTGCAGCCCTGTGACCAGGGTCCTCAACGTCGTCGTCCACCGATGTCCGCTTCGGAAAGGGGCAATGCCTGCTTCAAATCCGCGGACAGCTGGCGTCACCCGCGCAAAGAGAGTGTCCGCCATCACCCTGCGCCACCCGAAGCTCAACCCATGCGCTGTTTTCAGGATCGAAATTGGGCTTGCGCTGCCTTCAAATTTTCTGGAAAGAGCAACCAGGTGTTGGAAGGAGGCAAAAATGCTTTTCTGTGCGCCCACCTCGCCTAACACGTTTCCTCCGTGTTGTACGTAATCCTGGACAACGTCACCCAGGATCGCGACTCCCCCCGAGGATTTCGCACAAACCGCCAGCCAGTGGTCATGAACCTGGGAGACAGTGTTCAGCCGCGGAAAAGGCAGCGCCAAGTCCAACAAATCAGACCGAAAAACAGCCAAGCTGCCTGTCACCTGGTTCTGGGCCAGCAGCGCGTCGAGATCAACATTCTTCCTTTGGGTGGAGGAGGTGATCACTTCATTACCGGGAAGTCTGATCACCCGTGCTTGCCCGGACACGAGGCTTGCGTTTTGCAGGTGCGGAAGCATCACCTCGAGCTTGGATGGATACCAATAGTCGTCCTGGTCAGAAAGCGCCACCCATTCGGCTTCGGAAGGGACATTCCGAAGTGCCCTCTCGAAGTTTCCAAAAAAGCCCAGCCTGTCCTCGAAGCCAATGACCTGGAAGCGCTCGTCGCCAGGCAACTCTTGGTCAACGAAGTCGCGGATTTGCTCTGATCCGCCATCTGCCGAGATGACGCACAGAAAATTCGAATGAGTCTGTTGCTGAATCGACCGCAGCTGGGCAGCGAAGAGCTCCAGGTCAGGCTGATAAGCCGCGAGTGCGACCACGCCGAAAGAATTGGCATCAAAGGGCATGAGGTCTTACCGCTATTCCGCCCGTGCCTGCCGGCCGAGATACGCTTTCAGGGCATCCCGGGCAGGTCGGGGCTCGAAACCAGACACCTTAATCTTGCCGAGATCCAGAGCGCTGTTGAGTGGTCGAGGAGCTGCAGCCTTGCCGCGGAAGTATTCCTCCGTGCTGACACCTGTAACGGCATCACGCCCACGCCCCGACAGCTCGAAAACATCGCGGGCTACCTGAGCCCACGACTGCGGTTCCCCGTCATTGCTGAGGTTGTACGTTCCGTACTCTGCCTCGGATTCCAGGAGATGTCGGATGCCCGCTGCGATGTCTTCGGTGAAGCTGAGCCTGCCAACCTGGTCGTTGACCACGGACGGCTCGATGCCTCGGCCAGCGAGGGATGCCATGGTCCGCACGAAGTTGTTGCCCTCACCGATAACCCAGCTGGTCCGCACGATGTAGTGGCGGGGAACCACACTGACCACGGCGTCCCCTGCGGCCTTGGTCTGGCCATACACACCCAGAGGGGTGAAGGGTTCAGTTTCGCCATGGCGCTCCCGGGCACCATCAAAGACGTAGTCGGATGAGACGTGCACCAGGGTAAGGTCATGTTCGACGGCGGCGCGGGCCAGCCTTGCGACGGCGGCAACGTTGACGGACCAGGCGGCCGCCCGGCCCTCCGCTGTTTCCGCGGTGTCGACCGCGGTGTAGGCGGCGGCATTGATAATCGTCGAGTAGTTCTTCCAGTTCCGCTCCGTGAAGGACGCTTCGCTGTCCAGATCGAAGCCGGCGCGCCCGGCGAACTCAACGGTTGCGTCTGCGTCGTACAGTTTCCGCAGCGCCTTGCCCAGCTGACCGTCCGCACCTACGACGAGGATCTTCTTGGGCGGCATCGGTACAACATCCGAGAGGCGGGGGTGCGCCTTGTCCTTCTCGGACAGTTCTGCTTCCTCCAGCGGCACTGGCCAGCTGATCGCCGCCGTCTCGTCCGCGAGGTTCAGGAAGGTGTATTGGCCTTGGGCATCCGCTGACCAATGGTCGTTGACCAGGTAGGTGTAGGCCGTGTTGTCTTCCAAGGTCTGGAAAGCGTTGCCCACGCCGCGCGGAATGAAGATCGCCTGGCTGGGGTCCAGTTCAGCGGTGAAAACTGCACCGAACGACGGGCCTTCGCGGAGGTCCACCCATGCGCCGAAGATCCGCCCGGTGGCCACCGAGATGAACTTGTCCCACGGTTCGGCGTGGATGCCGCGCGTGGTACCGGCCTTCTCGTTGAAGGAGACGTTGTTCTGGACGGGGCGGAAGTCCGGCAGCCCAAGGGCCACCATCTTTTCCCGTTGCCAGTTTTCCTTGAACCAACCACGGTTGTCGCCATGCACCGGCAGATCGTAAAGGACGACGCCGGGAATCGGCGTTTCGTGCGCGGTCAGCTTTTTCGAGAACGCGATCTGCATCGTCTACTGGCCCTGTTCCTTGTACTTGGCTTCGGTCTGGGCCTTTTGCGGGCGCCACCAGTTTTCGTTCTCGCGGTACCAGGCGATGGTGTCCTCGATGCCGGCGTCGAAATTGGAGAACTTCGGTTCCCAGCCGAGTTCGTCGCGGAGCTTGGTGGAGTCGATGGCGTAGCGCAGGTCGTGGCCCGGGCGGTCCACCACATGGTCATACGCGTCCGGGGCCTGGCCCATGTGTTTCAGGATCAGTTCAACAACGTCCTTGTTGTTCTTCTCCCCGTCGGCTCCAATCAGGTAGGTCTCGCCGATCTTGCCCTTGCCGATGATGGCCAGTACGGCCGAGGAGTGGTCGTTGGCGTGGATCCAGTCGCGAACGTTCTCGCCCTTGCCGTAGAGCTTGGGCCGGATTCCGTCGATCACGTTGGTGATCTGGCGCGGGATGAACTTCTCCACATGCTGGTATGGGCCGTAATTGTTGGAGCAGTTGCTAATGGTCGCCTGCAGCCCGAAGGAACGGACCCAGGCGCGGACCAGCAGGTCAGAGCCGGCCTTCGTGGAGGAGTACGGGCTGGACGGGTTGTAAGGGGTCTGCTCGGTGAACCGCTCCGGGTCATCCAGTTCCAGGTCGCCGTACACCTCATCGGTGGAGATGTGGTGGAAACGCTTGTTGTGCTTCCGCGCGGCCTCGATCAGCGTGTACGTGCCAATGATGTTGGTATCCAGGAATGGGCGGGGATCATGCAGGGAGTTGTCATTGTGTGACTCCGCCGCGTAGTGGACCACAACGTCTGCCTGCGCAACCAGTCCCTCCACCAGGCCAGCGTCAACGATGTCGCCCTGCACGAACGTGAACCGCTCCTCTGGCAGCCCCCGCAGCGACTCCAGGTTCCCCGCATACGTCAACTTGTCCAATACCGTGACATGGTCGTCGGTATTTTCCAGAACATAGTGGACGAAATTGGAACCAATGAAGCCGGCACCGCCGGTGACAAGGAGATTCTGCATTGTGCCAGCTTACCGGTTGCCGAGTGGGCGGTTGGCGGGTTCCCGTCATGCGGCCCAGGGTTGGATTACCGTTTTAGCCGCCGCCTAGCCTCCAGGATCAGCCGCGCGAGCATAACTCGCGCGGCAATGATCCGGCCAAGCGAACGGAATCCGGCGGGGGTTTCATTGCTGTCGTGCAGCCGCCTTAACAAGGTGGATTTTTCCAAGTGCGCTATGGATCTCGAGAGATTGCCGCAGATAGCCAGCCAGAGATCGTGCGACTCGTGCACGTAGGAAGGAATCGGAGTGAAGACGGGCACCATGTCCCGCCGGAATGCCATCCCGCATCCATAGTAGGCGCGGTAACCGATCATCACGCCAAGCAGATTTGCAATGGGTTTCCTGTCCCATGCGGGGAGCAGCCGCGGAATCCATGGCCGCGGACCGCCACCAAGCATTTCGAAATTCGAGGCAACGACTCGGGCTGACTCCAGGGCTTCGACCATGGCTGCGACCCTTCCCGGGATCCAGACATCGTCCTGGTCTGAAAGGAAGATGTACTCGCCCCGGCTTGCTGCGACCGCCGCTTCGAACGAGCGGACGTACCCACGGTTCTGCGGACTCTCGATGAGCCGGATCCTCGGGTCAGTGATCGAGCGGATGACTTCGATGGTGTTGTCCGGGGATGCATCGTCGACGATGACAACTTCATCGTTCGCGCCAAGCTCCTTGAGTATGGACTGCAGTTGCTCCGCGATGTATGGCGCGCCGCGGTAGCTTGCCATGCAGACGCTGACTCGGATGGCATAAGGCGGTAGAGGCTGATCGCTCGTCATGAACCCGACACTAACGGATTCGGGGATTGAAGCATTACTGAAGGAATTGGGCCGGCACCTTCCGGGCGCTCGGCAGCAAAGCTGCGGACGGGACCGACTCGCTCGTACCGCCATGCTCGCGTTAGGATGCGAGACGCTGGGACGCTGGATCCGTTTAGATGACAGCCCAAGATGCCCGCACTGTCCGCGCGGGGCCCCGGTTCGGGCCCCAATCGCAGCGTTGATATAGTTGGGATAATATGCGCAATTTGGAAAACAACCGTGTGCTTGTCATCATGCCGGCGTGGAACGAGGCTGATTGCGTAGGGGCAACTGTGGCCGAAGTGCTGACCCTCGACGAACCCTACGATGTGCTGGTGGTGAATGACGGCTCCACCGACGAGACCCCTCGTATAGCGGCGTCCGCGGGCGCTACAGTCCTCAACCTCCCTTTTAACCTTGGAGTTGGCGGCGCCATGCGGGCCGGGTTCCGGTACGCCCAGCGCCTTGGATACAGTCAGGTTATTCAAGTTGACGCGGACGGGCAGCACGATCCCAGAAACATCCGAGAAGTACTCAACGGCCTGGAATCAGCGGACATTTCGATTGGCGCCCGTTTCGCCAATCGCGGAGATTACACAGTGAAGGGTCCCCGAAAATGGGCCATGAAACTTCTGGCCTCTGTCCTCTCCAAACTGGCCAAAACGACTCTCACGGACGTCACCTCGGGCTTCCGCGCAGGCAACAGCAGGGCGATTGTCCAGTACCTTGACCACTACCCGGCGGAGTACCTTGGCGACACGATCGACTCCTTGGTGGTAGCCATTCGTTCCGGACTCTCAGTCACGCAAGTGCCGGTAGAAATGCGCCCACGGCAAGGCGGAACTCCCAGTCACCATCCCATTAAGGCGGCGGTGTACCTGGGTCGCTCGTTCTTTGCGCTGGCGTTTGCGCTGACTCGCCGGCGGTCCCACGTGGCATTGCCACTTCAGACAATGGCAGGACAGAAATGATGCCGAACATCGCCGCTTTTCTTCTGGCTCTGGCAATTGTCGGGCTGGTAGCTGAGATGCTCCGCCGGAAGAAACTGCGCGAAAAATACGCGATATGGTGGCTCGTCGTTGGAGTCGCCACGCTTGTTCTGGCTGCGTTTCCCCAGCTTCTGGTGTATATAGCAAGGGTCGTTGGCGTCCAGCTGCCTTCCAACCTTTTGTTTATCCTCAGCATCCTCATGCTTCTCGGTGTTTGCCTGCACCTTTCGTGGGAAATATCCGTGGTAGAGGAGGAAACCCGTGCCTTGGCGGAGGAGGTTGCAATACTCCGCATCCAGGTGGAGCGGCTTACCGGCCTATTGCCGGTCAGTGGGGGTAACGGCAGCCAAGATCCGGAAGGTCAGTAGCAGTGACTGAGACCTCCTTGGATATTTTTGTTCCATACTGGGGCGACCCTGATTACATGAAGCTGACTGTCGACAGTGTCTTGGCGCAGACTGACCCACGTTGGTTCCTCACCATTGTGGACGACGCCTACCCGGATCCGACCATTGAGGAATATGTGGCCGGAATTGCGGACCCTCGGATCACTTACTTTAAGAAGCCTAAAAACGAAGGCATCACTGAGAGTTTCAGGACGTCCATTCAGATGGCGCGGCAAGAACTGGTTGCGGTGGTTGGTTGCGATGACGTCCTCCTGCCCAACTACGTGAAAACCGTTCTGGAAGCACACGACGCCTATCCGGACGCCGACATTATCCAGCCGGGCGTACGCGTCATCGATGCGGCAGGCCAACGAGTGAAGACCCTCGTGGACACTGTTAAACAACGGATCCTCAAACCCCGGTCTACGTCACCGCTCTTGCTTTCGGGCGAGAAGCTGGCCAGCAGTCTCCTGCACGGCGACTGGCTGTATTGGCCCTCGCTCACCTTCAAGACCGACTCGGTGCGAACAGTTGACTTCCGTGACGAATTCCCCATTATTCAAGACCTTGCCCTCATTGTGGACATGATCCTGCAGGGAAGATCTCTGCTGCTGGTGCCGTCGGAAAGCTTCGCATACCGCCGACACACGGAAAGCGCATCCTCGCGGCTCATTGTGGATGGGTCTCGCTTTACCGGCGAAAGAGACTATTTCTCTTTGGCCGCGCGGCTTGCCCATGCTCAGGGGTGGCGACGGGCGGAGTTGGCTGCGCGGCTGCGTCTCACTTCCAGACTGCACGCTTTATCGCTGATACCTGCCCTGCTGAGGTCCCGCGACAGCGGCGCTTTTCGCACCATGGTCCGTCACGGGCTGGGAACATAATGGGCAGGGCTAAAAGTACAGTGACGGCTGCCGTCGTGAGCACCTTCAATCCTCAGGCCAACCTCATTCGAAACTGTCTCGCGCTCCTTGAACAGTGCTCCGAGGTGGTAGTCGTAGATGATGGAAGTACTTCCCCTGACGAAGCTGTCTACGCTCAGCTGGGCGCGCTTGGCTGTGTCGTTCTGCGCCTTGAGAGCAACATGGGCATCGCCGCGGCACTCAACAAGGGCGTTGAAGTGGCCCGCTTGCGTAATGCCGCTCTTGAATTCGTACTGACCATGGATCAGGATTCACTCGTACCGCCGGGCTTCGTTCATGCTCTTGAACACGCTGCTGCCGCTGCTGCCGCTGCTGGACTTTCTGTTGGAATGGTTTCGCCCGGCAAGGTCAGCGGATTGCCAAGCCGGCCACTAACAACACATAAAGGCGTGGTCATCGGTGATGAGCCAGTCCAATCAGGACTACTGATACCCGTTGCTTCCCTGGACAAAGTGGGCCAATTTAACGAGAAGCTGTTTATAGATGGCGTCGACAGTGAGTTCTACCTGCGGGCAAAGGCCAACAAGCTACTTTGCATCATTGCCCCCGGACCCGAACTGGTTCATTCACTGGGAGCCATGGTTCCGGCCAGAATCGGCAGTTGGCATCTGAGGCGGGGCCGCAAACCTCTGATGGTGAGAACAGCAGCGCCTTGGCGCTACTACTTCATCGTCCGTAACCGCGTCCTGCTGGCAAGGAGGTTCGCGCTTCAGGAACCATACTGGAGCATGAGAGGGCTGGTGCTGGACTTACGGCATCTTTTACTGGTGAGCGTTCTGGCACCGGGTAGACGTGAACGGCTCTCCTACGCCCGGCTTGGTCTTCGTGACGGCCTCCTGGGACGCAGCGGTCCACGACCAGAACAGTAGGCCTCGTGCAACTGCCGTTTTGGCACTGGATGCAGAGTGGTGAATGATTGAAGCCATGCGTGGAATTATTCTGGCCGGCGGAACTGGATCGCGGCTGCACCCGATCACCCTTGGCATCAGCAAGCAGCTCGTCCCGGTGTATGACAAGCCAATGATCTACTACCCGCTGTCCACACTCATCCTCGCGGGAATCAGGGATATTCTCATCATTACCACTCCCCATGACGCAGACCAGTTTCAGCGTCTTCTGGGAGACGGGTCGCAGTTCGGCATCAATCTGACCTACGTGCAGCAGCCCTCCCCCGATGGCCTTGCCCAGGCTTTCATTTTGGGTGCGGAACACATCGGGGACGAAACTGTCGCCCTCGTCCTAGGGGACAATATTTTCTACGGCCAAGGGATGGGCACGCAGCTCCGACGCCATGCGGACATAGACGGCGGCGCCGTGTTTGGCTACTGGGTAAAAGATCCCAAGGCCTACGGAGTCGTTGAATTTGATGATGACGGCAGGGCCCTCTCGCTCGAAGAAAAGCCGGAGAAGCCAAAGAGCCACTACGCGGTGCCCGGGCTGTACTTCTACGACAACAACGTTGTGGACATAGCCAAAAGTCTCAAACCTTCCCCGCGCGGGGAGCTCGAAATTACGGACGTCAACAGGATCTACCTTGAACGAGGCAAGCTTCAGGTTGAGATCCTCCCACGCGGAACCGCTTGGTTGGACACCGGAACATTCAACGACCTCAGCGACGCATCGAATTTCATCCGCACTGTCGAGAACCGTCAAGGTCTTAAGATCGGGGCTCCAGAAGAGATTGCTTGGCGCCAAGGCTTCCTGACCGACGACGAACTCCGCTCCCGGGCAGAACCGCTTGTCAAGAGCGGTTACGGAAGCTACCTCTTGGGCCTTCTGGAGGACTAAGGTCCGCGGCGTGAGCCGCACCTGCCGTCTACCTGCCGTCTTTCCGTGGAGTCTTCATGAGTTGGTTTTCTGTCATTCCCATGGCCGCCGTATGCTTAGCCCTGCTGTTTCTGCCTGGCACGCTACTCATCCTGGCTCTCGGCCTTCGCAACCCTGCCTTTATTGCTGTTGCTCCCCTTCTGACAGTAAGTATTGTTGCCGTCACCGCCATATTGACACCATATTTCGGAGTGGACTGGTCGGTCCTGCCAGTAGCAGTTGCATCACTGTCGCTTGCCGCAGTTTTCCTTGCAGCTCGAAGAATTCCGAAACTACGGCAGCCGCACCGGCCATGGCGGACCGCCATCGGAACTTCCAGACGGATGCTGGTTCTCGCAACAGTGGGCTTTGCTCTCGGCGCTGTCTCGATAGGGCTGCAGTTGCGCGCGGCATTTGGCCGGCCTGAGAACATCTCCCAGACCTTCGACAATGTCTTCCACCTGAATGCCATCCGTTACGTCCTAGAGACTGGAAACGCCTCTTCGATGACGATTACGGGGATGACGAACGGCGACAATCCTCCATACTTTTATCCCGCTGCTTGGCATGGCTTGGCATCGCTTCTTATACAAGTGACGGGCCTCCCCTTGCCAGTCGCGGTCAACGTACTCAACCTTTGTGTCGCTACAACCGTCTGGACCCTGGGCTGCATGCTCCTGGTGAGGTCGATAATGGGCTCAAACGCCTATGCCATCGGCGCGGCAGGCGTTCTGGCAGCCGGCTTTGGATCCTTTCCCATCCTGTTGCTGGACTTTGGGGTCCTGTACCCGAACTTCCTGTCTGTAAGCATGCTTCCGGGAGCACTGGCCTGCGTAAACGTGTTTTTCGGAACAAGTATCTTTGCGCACTTTGGCCCGCTTGCAAGGTACTCGCTGGCCCCACTTTCAGCCCTCGGCGTTGCCGTCGCTCACCCTAACGGTGTGATGTCTTTGGCAGCCATGTCTGTTCCAATCCTTCTCGCTGCCTTCACAACCTTCGCGATAAGGCAGCGTAGGGCGGGTAGGCCAGCAGGCGTAACGGTCCTCGCGGGCGCGGGACTGCTGATAATTCTCGCCATTATTGCTGTCCTTTGGATGTACGTTCGTCCACCGGCCGCGGCCGCAACGTGGCTGCCCGTACAGACTCCCGGACAGGCAGTCGGGGAGATACTGACTAATTCCGCCATGCAGCGGCCCCCGGCTTGGCTTGTCAGCGTCCTCGTCATCGCAGGCCTAATTTATGTCTTGAAGCGTCCTTCCTCTGCATGGCTCTCCGCTTCCTTCGCGGTCATTGCGGGACTCTTTGTCATGGTTTCCGCTGGCCCTGCAGGGACGCTTCGCGACACTCTGACCGGGGTCTGGTACAACGACAGCTACCGCCTAGCCGCACTGCTCCCGGTGGCCGGGGTGGCCCTGGGAGCTATCGGTGCGGCGTGGGCCATTCAAGCACTGCAGAACCGCATCACATCGATTTCCCAACAGACTGCCTTCACTTCCACGCTGCGAGCACCGGCTGCTATGTACACTGTTGGACCCCTTGCCTTCTTGGCTGTGCTGGGAATCCTCCAGGCACCACCAATGCTTACGCCGGTCCGGTCCGCACAAGCGAATTACTCAACATCGCCTGACTCCCCCTTGGTCAGTTCCGATGAAATGGCTCTGATCGAAGAACTCAATCAGTATGTACCGCCGGAAGCCACTATCGCGGTCAATCCCTGGACCGGAGGTGCGATGGCGTTTGCCATGGCCGACCGCAACACGACATCCAAGCACACACTCACAACGTATACAAAGGCCACCGAACTGTTGAACGACAAATTTCGGGAAGCAGCAAGCGACCCGGCCGTGTGCCCTGCTGCGCGCGTCAACAACGTTCGCTATGTATTGGACTTCGGGACCCGGGAGGTCCACGGGGGAAACCACGGTTTCCAAGGGCTGCAGATTCCCGATGCGACACCGGGGTTCGAGCTTCTGGCCCGGCATGGCGAGGCCAAGTTGTTTAGAGTTACCGCCTGCGACTGACGCCGACGTATTGCAGCCGGTTCCAGGGCCTGCCTCACCGTCCTCTTGTGAACCCCGTGCCGGACCGCCAGCGCACGAACCGGACAGGCTTCAACCCGGGCATCCCTTTGGATACGTGCGGACAACTCCACTCTCGACTCCATCAAGACCGGGCCTCCGCCAATCCATCCACTGATGAATCCAACGTTGAAGGCGGGGCCACGAATAACAGTTACAAGCCACTGGGCACCTTTGCGCAATAAGCACGCGCGTGAGGGCGCCAGGGCGCACAGAACCAAGCTAACGCTGCAGGGCTAGAGCGAGTTCGCAACCATGGATTGAGGTTCTTTGCTCCTGCGGCCGGGATCAGGACCGCAGAAGAGCAACTGCTTCATGGATGGACCCATCGAACTTCACATTGCCATGCTCCAGCAGGATGCCGCGCTCACAGATCCGGGACACAAGATCGAGGTCATGGCTGACCACGACGAGGGTCTTCCCGTCGCGGGCCAGTTCCTGAATTTTGTCGATACACTTCCGCTGGAACGGCTCGTCGCCGACAGCAAGGATTTCGTCGATCAGGAATACTTCCGGATCGGTATGCACGGCCACCGAGAATGCAAGCCGCAGGTACATGCCCGATGAGTAGAACTTGACTTCCGTGTCGATGAATTGACCGATCTCGGAGAACTCGACGATGTCATCAAACCGGTCCTTGACCTGCTGTTCGGTCATTCCCAGAATAGCCCCGTTCAGGAAGACATTGTCCCGGCCGGAAAGG